>PKVZ01000180.1:5657-26395 GCA_003131635.1 Acidobacteriaceae bacterium | reverse complement strand
GGCGGACGCGCCTCTTCCTACGAGCATCCCGGCACCGGCGAAGTCGTCGATAACTGCCAGCACGTCCTCTTCCGCGTATGCACCAATCTAGTCGAGTTCTACCGCCGCATCGGCGTCGAAGACAAAATCCGCTGGTATGACGAGATGACTTTCATCGAGCCCGGCGGCCGCACCAGCGTCATGCACGCCTCCCCGCTGCCCGCCCCGCTGCACACCGCCCCGTCATTCCTGAAATTTCCCTTTCTCAATGCAAAAGATAAGCTTGTCATCTCCAGCGCCATCGCCGCTCTCAGCCTCTCCCCACAACCCGACACCGGAATATCGTTTCTGGATTGGTGCCGCCGCAACGCGCAAACCGAAAATGCCATCGAACGCTTCTGGAAGCCGATTCTCGTCAGCGCCCTCAGCGAAGATCTCGACCTGATCTCGATTTCCTACGCCGCGCAGGTCGTCCGCGAATCCATGAAGTCGCCGGCCGCCCGCCACATGGGTGTTCCGAGCATTCCCCTCACCGATCTCTATAACCAGGCCGGAGACTACATCCGCGCCCGCCACGGCGAAATCCGCTTTCGCACTTCGCTCGAATCTTTTTCTCCCGGCTCTTCCGACGTCCAAATTCGCGTAGCCGACAGGGAACAGGGAAGTAGGGAATCCGCCTTCGACTACCTCGTCCTCGCCCTGCCCTTCAACAATGTCGCCAGCGTCCTGCCCGTAACCCCCGACGCCGCGCCCTTGCGCGAAAAACTCTCCCACTTCGAATCTTGCCCCATCACCGGCATCCACCTCTGGTTCGACCGCCAAATCACCGATCTCGACCACGCCGTCCTCCTCAACCGCACTATTCAATGGATGTTCCACAAATCCCGCCTTCTGACCACCCGCTACGCCGCCGTTGTGGAGGAAGATTTGAAAGGGCGTGGCTTCAGCCGCGCCGTTACGACATCCCTTAAAACTGGGGCTTTAGCCCCTGAGGGCAGCTACATAGAACTCGTCGTCAGCGCCTCGAAGTCCCTCATCGACAAATCCCGCACCGAGATCGTCGACCTCGCCCTCGCCGAAGTCCGAGAATTTTTCCCCGCAGCCCGCGCCGCGACCCTAATCAAATCCACCGTGATCAAAGAAGTCCATGCCACTTACTCCCCGCGCCCCGGCATCGACGCCTACCGTCCGCCGCAAACCACATCCTGGCCCCGCATTTTCCTCGCCGGCGACTGGACTGCCACCGGCTGGCCCGCCACCATGGAAGGCGCCGTCCGCAGCGGATACCTCGCCGCCCGAGCCCTCACCAACGCCGCAGGACTAACAGATAAGAAGTTTCTCGCGCCCGATCTCCCAGCCTCCGGCCTCATGCGCCTGTTCCTGCCCTGAGGCCCCGGCATTTTCGTGCGTCACTCACACCCGTGCCCCGGCGCACAGACAAAACTACCCTCGGCTGCAACCATACCTATCGGATCACTCCGCCCTAAGTCTTGATGGAGGTCCCCATGCTCCCAAACTCTGTTCTTACCCTGTTCTTGTTGCTGTCCTTGCTTTCCAGCTCCGCCGGCCATGCCTCAGGCGATCACTCCCAGAATCCCTCGGCGCGAATCCCCCTCGAAGGCGCGCAGATTTTTCAACACCACTGCGCCACCTGCCACGGATCGGATGCACGAGGCCATGGACCAACATCTTCCGCCCTGAAACATTCGTCTCCGGACCTGACCCTGATTTCGCAAAGAAATGACGGAAAGTTCCCCTACCAGCGGGTAAAGGAAATCATCGAAGGAAAACAACCGGCCCCGCTCGCCCACGGCGATCAGGAGATGCCAATCTGGGGACCAATCTTCCACCAGGTCGAAGCCGACCAGGATTGGGGAGAAGTGAGATTGGACGCCGTCACCCGGCACCTAGCGTCCATTCAACAAAAATAAAAGGTACAAAAATAAANNAATAAAACCTAACCCGATCAGCCCAACCCGATCCGCCGGTAACCGCCATTCCCGGTCACAAGTCAGTGCTGGCCGATGCGCGCTTCGATCTTCGTTACAAATTTCGGCGCGTGGCTTTTCAGCATCTGCTGAATAGTAGGCGCAAACTCGCGCCACAGATTCATCCCCGCGTCGTTCCCCACCGTCGAACCAAAATCGCTGAACGGCTCCGACACCGACCGCCTCCAATACGGTCGCGACGCCGTGTCCGCCGCCACCGAAGTCAGCGCCCGCAGAAAATACGAAACGTTCAGCCTGCCCTTCCCGGTCCCGTCCCGCGTCATAAAAACCCGCGCAGCCGCCTGCGTCGCTCGCCCCGTCAAACCGTTACTGTTCGAGCTATAACTGGATTGCTGCCCGGCCAGGGGCCGCCGCAGGTATTTACTGAAAATATTTTCCGACACTCTTTGACTCGATATCGCCCGGTCAGCAGCCGCAAATTCGCCCTGACGGATCGCGCGTATCGCCTCAGCGTAGCCGCTCCCCGCCCCAAATCTCAATGGTGTTTGTGATGCTTCCCAGAACCCGTATGTCCGCGCTTCGCCCCGATCAGCCGCCTGCGTCGACGGAGCATCCGGAAGCGATGGACGCACGTTCTGGCCCACCACCCCGCAAACCGCCATCAACCCAAACCAAACCACCGCGACCGGAGCAATTCGTTTCACACGTACCTCGAACCCGCAAGCGCCAGACCCTGTCGTCCGCTAGGCGGCTCGCCCGCAAGCCTAACTCGAAGTTAGCACTCCACGTGCCATACTTCTGAGCAACCCAGCTCATCTAATAACTTAGTTGTGGAAAGACAGGCGGCGGTTGTGAAACCAGCGCTCAGTTTCCTTTTCCTTATGCTGTACCCGGCCGCATCCGGCAATCTACCCGATTTTATGTAGGAGTTACGCCCCTTTCGGAGCTAATAAGCCTCCCGATGCCGCCACCTACTCCAGTCCGCTGCCGGAACCATCCTCCCTTTTCCCACCCGCCCGCCGCGTCGTAGTGCAAGCGATTGAACCACTATGCGCAAATTTTTCCTTCGAACCCGCTACACCTGAAGCCCAGATGAAGCTAAGCCCCAATCCCGCTCATTCCCGCTTCCTCGGCTCGCCCAGCAATGTCCACGCCTCCTTATATCTCTCAAACCGCTCCTCGCCATCCTTCCTGCACCCAAACGGATAAAGATTGATGTGCAGCCTCCCTCCCAGCGCCCGCACCGGAATCACATACCAGATCCGCCTTCCTCGCGTCCGCCGGCTTTCAATCACCACCGCCATAAAATCAATCTGCTCCTTCGTATAAGGCATATGCCCCTGGCTCGACCTCCAGCACGCCCTCACCCCAAATCCCTGATAATGCACCGCCCCGCTCGCCTTCACCTGCACCCTCCACAACCGCCGCGGAGCATCCACAATCACGTCATACCGCTCGTTATCCACAAACGGCCGCGCCACCCCAAACCCCCGCCGCGCCGCGTCCAGCATAAACTGCATCTCCGCCATCGCCCCCTTGTGCTTGCTGTTGTCCCGTCCCCCAGCCCTGCGGGCAGACGGATTCCGTTCGCCCTCCCGAAATTTACCCATGTCAATACGCCCCTGGTATTTGTCTCGCTGTCTTGGATTTGGGTGGCGCAGCGGTTCACCGCTGCGATACGCCGCAGCCCAAACAAAAAATGGCGCACGGCCCCGTCGAGGCCCTGCGCCATCGTGTATTTGCCCCGGAGGGGCATACGAAAATAGCCAGCGCTTCAGCGCTGGGTAAGTAAGGCGGGCAAGAGAATAAGTCCCGTTGGGGACGACTGATCCCTACCCGCAAAAACAAAAAGCGCAAGCCAAAAGGCCTGCGCTTATTTTTGATTCTATACACCCATTATACCACACCCAAAGGGTCAAATGGGACATTCCCCACACTTTATTTACCTCTTAGAAGCAATAACTTACGCGAAAAAGCTGAAGTTTACCTCTTGACAAGTTTTCGCCGATTTTGCACCGCCAGCCTGTGACCGTTGACACAGCAAATCTTCCAATCACCAACTAAACCCCTTTGTCATTCCGAATCGAGCCGAAGGCTCGGTTTGGACGGCCACGCCGGAGCCGCCCCCGAGTTCCGACGCTTTATGAATCTGCTACGCTAGCGGCATGCAGATGAAACTGTTGCAGCTCGAGCACCGAATTCGGGAGCTAGAATCGCTTGCCGAGGAAGTGGCCGATCTCGCCAAGAAGCAGGGGACCGCGGGCACCGTCGAGCCGAACCTGAAAGCGAAAGGGCAACGGTGGTATCGTGGCGCGCGCGAAATTTTAGTGCAGCAGAATTCGTCGGCTCTTGCAGAGTTTGAACTCCTCTATCACAGCTACCTTCAGTGGGTACTGGAGGGGAGTGTACTCGTCCTCGGGAGTAGGCCATCACATGACGAGTTCGCGGTTGCACTTTCAAACGCCCGGTCGCTCTTGGTCGCCGTCACGGAGGAGATAAAATCCCGTGAGCTCCCAGTTAGGACGCAGCTTAGTTCTGCCGTTTCTGCAGACGAGCTGGACAGGGCGTCGGAACTACTTGGCTCCTCCGCGGGGGACGAAGCCATTCTTCGGGCAGCGGGAGTGGTGGCCAGGGTGGCCATTGAGAGACATCTTTGGACGACCGTGGAAGCACACGGAATCCCAGTACAGAAAAACCCGCCCAATAAAAAAGCCGGATACCCAGGACCTGCTAACCGCGCTAGTCAAGGCAAGCGTCATAACACCCATTTAGAAGTCCGAGCTGGACAGTCTATTCGCTGTCGGTACCAACTGTGCGCATCCGAAGGAGCCGGTTGTCAGGGCAGATGTGGAAAGGCTAATAAGGCGAGGCCGCGAGTTGGGCTCGGCGATTCTCTGAAAGGCGGAGCGCACCGAGCCTAAGGCCCGACGATTCCCGCTACGTAGGCTGTGATACCGGATGACCCCAACCGAGCCCACGCGATAAGCCTATGCAGGCCATCAAGATGCGTGAGGCCTTTGTAGCCGCGCTTGACGAGGTCTCGATAATCCGAATAAGCGGGATCGTCCAGCGGCGCGGCGCTAAGGAAAACTGCGGACAACGGATCTCGCGACACATCCTCGATCCTTTGCCTGCAGACGTGAACTGGGGGAAGCAGATCCACTCTGCTAACAACCTCGGAAACCCTCAAACCGGATGGCGGGATGAGCTCGAAATCGCCCTCTCTGTGGGGCGGAAGCATGACGCCCGGGACATCCTCGGAGGAGAGGGTAACCTTGAACCACGATCCGAATCGTCTGTCCGCAGCTTCAAGGAGACCTAGAGCATAACGCGTACTCCTGAATGCAGGATCGGGATTCTGCTGCAAGAAGACGCCTCGAACCTCATCAAACGGAACCCGCACCTCAACCGCCATTCTTCCATCCTCGCCAGGAACTCCCACCTACCCAGCCAGCAGCGCGACTCCCGCCGCCACCAGACTCGCCGCAATCCACCGCCGCCGATCCACCCGCTCATGCAAAAAGATCTTCGCTGCCACCGCATTAGCAATAAAGGTAAGGGAAGCCGCCGCCGGAGCCACCAGGCTCACATCTCCCCAGGACAACGCGAAAAGCAGGCTGAAGAAGGCCGCGGCCATGCTCGCGACCGCCAGGAGGAAATTAGGATTGCTCAGCATGCGCGCAATCATGCTCGCCAGTCCCACCCGACGCCGCAGGTCACCCACGTCCCCGACTTGTTTCATCGCGTGAGACAGAAGAACGTCGCCCACCACCGAGGCGAAGACGATGACCAGGATCGCGCTCCAGGTATAAACGTGTCTCATACTTCCGCTCCGCCGGGTGCCCCATTTCTCGCGTTCTTTGCGAGAAGTGGGGCTTTTGGTGCAGTCCGCATTACCTGAACTCCGTCGGCAGGCTCGTCGGCTTCCGTATGGGAACGCGTAGGAGGATGCTCCGTCAGCGCCGGCCCTCCCGCAACAAATCCAACCCCGCTGGTGATCAATACAATCCCAATCCAACGCATCGGGCCGATGTGCTCGTGCAGCACAAACCTCGCGACCAGAGCGAGCAGCACATAACCCAGCGCAGTCGCCGGCATAACATAGGTAAGATCGGCCCAGGAAAGGGCGTTCGTGTAGGTGGCGAAAAAAACCAGCAGAAGAAGAATGCCCATCGCCACCCAGGGATTCACCACAGCGAAGATTACGCTTTGCAGATGGTGTATCGAGACGGCGCCAACCTGCTTCATCCCATGCGAGAGCATGGAGTCCCCGGCCACGGCAAACACCGTGACTCCGGCCAGCACAAGATATTTGCGAAAATTCACGGGAAAATCAAAAGGCGCCGCGCCTGCCTGTAATTGGATTTCAAAACTATTCACCACAGAGGCACAGAGCCGCAGAGAAAACTGAAAGAAGACAAAAACAATTAAAGGGTTTCTCTGTGCCTCTGTGTCTCTGTGGTGAGATCTCTTTCAGTTAGGCCTTAGCAAGTTCCGCGGCCGCCTCATCGCTATGCCGCTTCACCAGTTTATTGCGTTGCGAGCGCAGCTTCAGGAACGTCTTCGCTTCCTTGTAAAGCCGCTTCCGGTCGTTGCTATCAAACGCCGCCTTCCGCAAGATGCGAAACACAGCCTTCGGCCGGAAATAATATTCGTCGTAGAACCGATGCACCGCGGAGAGGATGTCATCGGCAGGCAGTCCGGGATATTGGATGTGCGCCAGTTGATGCCCGCCTTCATCCACCATCTTGTTGTCGCCTACCATGAATCCGTTCTTCACCGCGTAGTCGTAAAGCTCCGTGCCCGGATAAGCGTGGGCCACCGAAACTTGAATCGTTTCCACGTCCAACTCTTTCGCAAACGCGATGGTAGTGTTGATGGTCTCATGCGTTTCACCCGGCAGCCCGAGAATGAAGTCGCCGTGAACCACCAGTCCAAGCTTGTGACAGTCCTTGGTAAACTGCCGCGCCCGCTCCACCGTCGCGCCCTTCTTGATGTTCTTCAAAATCTGCTGATCGCCCGATTCATAGCCCACAATCAGCAATCGGCAACCCGCTTCCTTCATCGCCTTCAGCGTTTCGTAATCGGTAGTCACGCGCGATGTGCAGGACCACGTAAGCCCCAGCGGCTTCAGCTTGGCGCACAACTCAATCGTCCGCGCCTTCTGAATATTGAACGTGTCGTCGTCAAAGAAAAATTCTTTCACTTCCGGCCAGTACGCCTTCACCTTCGCCATTTCGGCCGCCACATCGTCGGTCGACCGCTTGCGCCACGGATGTCCGCTCAACGTCTGCGGCCACAAACAGAACGTGCACTGCGCCGGACACCCGCGCGTGGTGTAAAGCGAAACATAAGGATTCAACAAAAACGGAACGTTATACCGCGTAACATCGAGGTCGCGCTTGTAAATATCGGTGACATGCGGAAGCGCATCCAGATCCTGTATCTGCGGCGCATCCGGATTGTGCACCACCTTCCCGTCTTTCAAAAACGAAATGCCGGCAATCTCTTCCAGCGGCTTGCCCTTCGCGTAATCCACCACCGCGTAATCGAACTCCTTGCGCGCCACAAAATCGATCGCCGGGCAATCCCGCAAAGATTTTTCCGGCAGCACGCTCACGTGCGGCCCCACAAATGCGATCTTGATCCTGGGATTCCCCGCCTTAATCGCTTTTGCTAGCCCAATATCCCCCGGAAATCCCGGCGTGCTGGTGAACAAAACCAGAAACTCGTAGTCCTTTGCAATCTCAATCGTCTGCTCCGCCGAGACATAATGCGGCGGCGCATCCAGCAACCGCGACCCCTCCAGCATCCCCGCCGGATAAGCCAGCCACACCGGATACCAATACGACTCGATTTCGCGGGTGGCGGGCCAACGGGAGCCAGCGCCCCCGTCGAAGTTTTCAAATGAGGGTGGGTTCAGAAATAGTGTTTTTAAAGGCATAGTGGGTGAGTCTTTATCTTAACATTGACGCGCGCCTGAATGTGGCCGAAAAGCAGTGTTTATGCAGGTTCGTCGTTGAATGTACGGTTTGATGCAGCGAATGGCGGGAAAGACGCATCCGCCGGGCTCGCTGGCTTATTTTATTTAGCGAGGGCCCAGGCTTCCAGGTTGCCGGTGGCGCGCAGGAGCGCGACTTGATTGCGCTCGAGTTCGAAGGTGACATCCTGCAGAGCGATTAATTTTTCGCTGGATTGGGTGCGGGCATTATCGAGATCGTGGAGATTTGCGGCGGAAGAGTTCATTCGGGTTTCGACGGCTTCCACATTTTTCTGAGCGATCTGGTATTCAAGTTCGGCAACCTCGCGGGCGGCTTGCATCTGGGTTACGGCGCGCTGCAGACGCAGAGTTTCTTCGGAAACCTGATTGCGGGCAGCGTCCGCTTGCCGTCTGGCTTTGAGAGCATCGGCATCGGCGGCTTGGGCGCGGGCGTGCTGCGTAGCGTTGAAGAGCGGAATTCGAATGCTGACTCCAACGGTGGCATTGTTTTTCTGAAACGTGGCCTCGGGGCAGAGAAAAGTTCCGATACTAACGGTGCAGGGGCGCGCGGGAATGTAATAGTTCTGATAGTTGTTGAAGGTGGAGAGCAGGGCATACTGCGCGCCAAAATCAACTGTGGGCAGCAAGGTGCGGTGTTCGCCTTCAGCTCGAAGAAATTGTGCGCGGGCGTGTTCGATGGCGGACTGAACCGCGGGGCTGGAGTCGGCGGCCTCTTTGGGCGCGTCGTCGCCGGAAGCGGCGGCGGGAAATGCGGGAAGGGAATCGTTTTCGGTTTGAATGCCGGCGGCGGGAAGGCCGGTGAGTTTCGAGAGATGTTCGCGCAGCACATCGGCGGAACCCCGGGCTTCGGCAATGCGCAGGCGGAGGCGAGCTTCTGAGAGGCGCGCCCGGGTTTCGTCGAGTTCGCTATCGACGCCCTCTTTTACGCGGTTGGCGACGGCGGCCTGCATCTTCTGAACGTCGGGATAAATTTCGTGGAGGCGGTCGAGACGCTGCTCCCATTTTTCGAGTTCGGCATAACTGAGAACGGTGTCCTGGATGATTTGATTGCGCTGGTCTTTGCTGCGAAAGCCGGCGGCGGAAGTGTCGCTTTGCGCGGCATGGATAAAAGATCGCAGTTCGGGATGAAGCAACGCGGACTGCGCGCTGATATTGAAGATCGACGGGGCGGAGCCTCCGAGGGTTAGCGGGAATCCGTAAGACCATCCCAGGCCCGACCCTGCTGTGACTTGCGGAAGGTAGTTGTCACGGAGCTGCCGAGCATTGGCGTCAGCGTTTTGTTGTTCGGCGGCGGCGATGGCTGCTCCGTTGGCATGTTGCAGGGCAAGTTCCACGGCGTGTTTCAGGGTGATGGGCTCGGCCAGTAGCGATAGCGGAAGGAATACAAACGTCGCTAATAAAAATTTATGGATACGCACGCCACTGCGTGATTTATTTCTCATAGTTTCTCACCCTTTTTAATGACTAGGAAGATTCTACGGAGAATTTGATGCGAGAGAGATGATTAGGATGAGTCGGCGGTGGAGCGTGACGCCCCGCGGCGGCTAAAAAGCCGGAAAGAAAACAGGTTACTTATCGCGGCGGTGAACCGCTGCCCCACCCAAAATCAAGGCGGATCCCCGCGGGTATGATGTAGCTGATAATCTTCTTCATGGAACGGTGTTAGCCTAATCGACGAGTGAACTCCGGACTTCGCATGGCAACGGTGTGGGATAATCTTGCGCACGCTTCTGTTCTCGCGCTGGTCTTGCTGACGGTTATCTTCGCTGCAGCGCTCAGCCGCGCGCAAGACAACTACGAAATCCAGGTGTACGGGTCCGAGCTGGTCGATCCCGCACACACCATGTTCGAACTCCATAGCAATTTCACCATCGACGGCTCTAAGACAATGGCGAATGGCCTTTACCCCACCAATCACGCCGAGCATGAAACGGTGGAGATCACGCATGGCTTTAACGACTGGTTCGAGTGCGGCTTTTATATTTTCGCGTCCATCACCGAAGGCCAGAGCTGGCAATGGGTGGGGGATCACATCCGGCCGCGGGTTGCCGTCCCGAAAAAATGGCATTGGCCGGTGGGGGTGAGCCTGTCGAATGAAATCGGCTATCAGAGGCGGCAATATTCTGTGGACACGTGGACCTGGGAAATCCGTCCGATTGTGGACCAGAAATTCGGGCGATGGTATTGGGCGCTGAATCCCACGCTGGACCGGTCGTTTCACGGCCAGACTGTGAACCAGGGCGTTGTCTTTTCGCCAAACCTCAAGTTCAGTTACGATTTCACTCCGAAAGTTGCTGGAGGCTTGGAATACTACGGTTCGGTCGGTCCGGTGACCGGGTTCGATGCGGTCTCGCAACAGCAGCACCAGATTTTTCCTGCGATTGATTTGAATATCGCGCCGCAATGGGAGATTAATTTCGGTCTCGGCGTCGGTGTCACGGGCGCGAGCGACCACCTGATTGCGAAGATGATTCTGGGTTATCGCTTTAATTTCTGATCTGATCTCTGGTTACAACAGGAGCGCACAAGTGATAAAGGGTATCGTGATCGGTTTCATTCTGGCTATTGCAATTGCAGTGGGTTGTGTTTTCTATTATTTTTCCGCAGGCATGGCGCCGGTAGCAACCGCCGATCCTCCCATGCCGTTTGAGAAGAAGCTGGCGAATATGGCTCTGGACGCGCATATCGACAAGCAACACATTCCCTCGTCTCCCGTGTCCGCGGACGAAGCTAATTTTCTTGCCGGTGCGGATGTCTACAAACAGCACTGCGCCTCTTGTCATGGACTTCCCGGGCAGCCACCTGTTGACTATGTGACCACGATGTTTCCTACGCCGCCGCAATTGTTTCGTGGCAAGGGTGTGACCGATGACCCGGCGTCGGAGACCTACTGGAAGGCAGCCAACGGCATTCGTCTTTCAGGAATGCCCTCCTTCAAGACCAAGCTAAGCGACACGCAGCTATGGCAAGTTAGCCAATTGCTCGCACACGCCAATGAAATTACTGAGCCGGTGAAGAGGGTGCTCACGCCAGATTCTCCGGCGTCGGCATCGGCGCCTGCACCGCCGACGACCTCGCCCGCGCGCTAGGAACGGCGAACCGCATGGACCGCAGAAACTTTCTGGCTCTCATGGGAACCACAGCTTGCGCTGAGTGGGCGCGGCGTGCCGGTTGGCAAGCTGCGCCGGACAATCCCAAAGCCGACATAACAATTCACATCTCGCCGGTCGAGATCGAAGTCGCTCCGCGGAGAATCATCAAGACCACGGGATACAACGGCTCGGCGCCCGGCCCGGTCTTGCGGCTGCGCGAAGGTCAACCGATTACGGTCGAGGTATTTAACCAGACCAAAATCCCTGAACTGGTGCATTGGCACGGCTTATTCGTTCCCTCCGAGGTGGATGGTTCCGAGGAAGAGGGAACGCCGATGGTGCCCGCAGGCGGAGTCCGGCGATATTCGTTTGTCCCGCGTCCCGCCGGGACCCGCTGGTATCACAGCCACATTCACGCCGGCCGGGATATGAAACGAGCCACGTACACGGGACAATTCGGATTTCTCTACATTGAACCGAAAGAAGAGCCCGGTCAGTACGACGCGGAGGTTTTTCTCGCGCTGCATGGGTGGGAAGCAAATCTCGATAGCCAGGGCGACGAAGGCAACCTTGAAGTCACTTACCCGGTTTATTCCATGAACAGTCACGCGCTCGGCTCGGGCGATCCGGTGCGCGTGCAGGAAGGGCAGAAGGTGCTGTTTCGCATGTTGAATGCCAGCGCCACCGATCAGCACCGAATTGCGCTGCCCGGTCACAAGTTCAAAGTCCTCAGCCTGGACGGAAACGCCGTGCCCGTACCGCGCGAGGTGGATGCGATCGAGATGGGCCCGGCGGAGCGCGTAGACGCTGTCGTCACCATGAACCAGCCGGGCGTGTGGATTCTCGGCGAGGCTAACGATCGAATACGCAATGCCGGGCTGGGGATTGTGGTGGAATATGCGAACCGCAACGGAGCGCCGCAGTGGACCGCGCCGCCGGATACCGCATGGGACTATACGATTTTTGGGCAGAAAGCTGGGCAACAAGCTGGGCAACAAGCGAAGACTCCCGAACCCGCGGGCGGCGTCGTGCCCCTCGTCTTCCGCAAGAAATTCGCGGGCAATCGCTGGGTCGATCACTGGACCATCAACGGTAAATCGTTCCCCAAGACCGATCCCATTCACGTACGCGCTAATTCCCGGTACCGCCTTCGCTTCGATAACCAAAGCGACGAAGCACACCCGGTTCATCTGCATCGGCACAGCTTCGAGCTAACCAGGTTCGCGGGCAAAGCAACGGCGGGCGTGATGAAAGACGTAGCCGTCGTGCCCGCCAGAAAGCAAGTCGAAGTGGATTTTACGGCGGACAATCCCGGTCCAACGCTCTTTCACTGCCACCAGCAACTTCACATGGATTATGGTTTCATGACGATGNNTGCACTGTGAGCCGCGTCACATCGTCGGATGTGATTTTCGTGAGACCATCTGCCAAACAGTTTCTGATCCGCGAAAGCAGTACGGGGCCATGCTAGAGCCGGTTAGCTCAACACGGAGAGACGCTCGGGAACTGCACGATGCGCATTTCGCCATGCGGCTTTCTCTGCTTGTCGGTTTGGCGATGCTGATTGGGAAGACCACCGTCTACCTCATGACGCATTCGGCGGCCATTTTTTCCGACGCAGCCGAGTCTGTGGTTCACGTGATTGCCGTAGGATTTGCCTGGTTCAGTCTTCGCCTCAGCACCCGGTCGGCTTCCCCGCAATTCCTGTATGGGTACGAGCGCATCACTTTCTTTTCCGCTGGATTTGAAGGCGCAATGATCGTGGTGGCGGCGATCGCGATTCTCTACGAATCGATCCGGAAGTGGATGGCCGGGTTGCAGCTGGAACACCTGGGAGCGGGGACAGCGCTGATCCTGCTGGCTGGAATATTCAACGCCGGTCTCGGTTACTACCTGCTGCGAGTGGGCCGGCGTACCAATTCACTGATTCTCGAAGCCGATGGCAAACACGTTCTCACCGACAGTTGGACCAGCTTCGGCGTGGTCGGAGGATTGGTGCTGGTCATGCTGACCCACTGGAAACCGTTCGATCCACTGGTGGCCATTGCGGTTGCCGCAAATATCCTCTGGTCAGGAGGACGCCTGGTCTGGCACTCCGCCGTCGGGCTGATGGATTATTCCGAGCCTGAAGCCGGCCGGAAGATTCGCGAAAAGTTGGACACGATCTGCTCCGAACTGGCCATTCAATACCACGGCGTACGCTTCCGCACCACCGGCTACCGGCAAATCATCGAAGTACATTTGTTGTTCCCCCACCTGACGTCGGTGAGCGAGGCCCACCGCCTGGCAACAATTCTGGAAGAACGTCTGCCGGCCGAACTGGGAATGCCGGCCGAAGTCACTACTCACCTGGAGTCATTAAGTCATTAGAAGACCATGCCGAAGTTCACCGCGAGCAACACTACACCGGAAAACCGGAGTAGCCTCGGCATCTCGCGACCGCGAAAAAGAATGTTGTCGCGATGGTGACTGAAAAGATGGTGCGCCCTGAGAGATTCGAACTCCCGACCTTCTGGTTCGTAGCCAGACGCTCTATCCAGCTGAGCTAAGGGCGCAGGTTTTTAACGATAAGAAAAGCCAGGGAACGGAACGAACTGGCGAACGCTCATCCCCGCTCATTTCGACTAACTCTGCGCATTCTACGCGTGCATTCACCGCCAGCCGAAACATCATTGTAACGTTTTCCCGCGCGGAGCGGCAAACTTCTTCTTCTCTGAGTTCTTCAACACCCACGCCTGTTTCCATCAGTTACCCCACCGTGTCTAGGCGTAAAATGCTGACGACCTTAATGACACGACCCGTATGACACGAGCAACAACGCAGGCAATTTCACCGTTCTTCATCGTCAGCAACGTCGAGCAAAGCATCGCATTTTACCGCGACAAACTTGGCTTTGAGACGAGATTCCAGCAGCCGGATCGAAACCCGTTTTCCGCCATCATCGGCCGCGACGGAGCGCAGATCTTCATCAAGTCCGAGCAAGACGTGCCGCCACTGCCGAACCCCAAGCGTCATCCCCACATGCGGTGGGATGCCTTCGTCTATGTGGAAGACCCCGATGCGCTCGCCGCGGAATTTGCCGATCGCTTCTCCGAACATCGAGTTGCCGATGGTGGCGCAGCCTTCAGCGTGCCCCTCAAGGACACCAGCGACGGTCTCCGCGGCTTCGAGATTTGCGACCCGGACGGCTACGTCTTGTTCTTCGGCAGACCGAGGAACACAGTCGACACGATGAACGATATACACGCTGAAACTCCGTCCAATCCGACACTTCTTGCCGCCGAGCCTCAACTCTTTGTCGCCGACGTTGCAGCCGCCTGTGAGTTCTATACGAAAAAACTAGGCTTCACGGTTGCCTTCATCTATGGCGAGCCGCCATTCTACGGACAAGTGTTCCGGGATGGAGCCAGGTTGAATATCCGGCATCTAGACCAACCCGCAATCAATCCCGAACTTCGGGACGGAGAACACCTGCTCGCAGCATCCATCGCAGTCGATGACGCCAAGCCACTCTTCCTCGAATTTCAAACGGCAGGTGTGCCATTTCATCAGACGTTCAAGACAGAACCATGGGGCGCTGATACATTCGTTGTTCGCGATCCCGACGGCAATCTCATCCTTTTTTCAGCGGGAGGGCGGTAGTCTCGGCGGTAGTCTCACAGATTCGGCTCATCCTCGGGGCTGAGCTGGCAGCCCACGCTTCAAGATTTTTCAACAGGACTTCGGCCCGCGCCTTGCACTCCGTCCCGCGCAAAAGTAAATCTTTCCGGCCCCAGAGCAATTCCTACAAAGCCGACACAACGGCGACCGTTTGTTTTGAGCAGCTTAGAGAATGGCAGGCCATCTGCTTACACAAGTACCAGACGAAGTGGCGCGCAACGGGGCGCACCAAGGATGACTTCGGCCAGAGGTTCTCTTGGGCGCCCCTTGCATTTATCCGGCAGAAACACCCTCCCCCGCTTTTCACCTGCCTACGCCAGCGCCAACCGTTCCCGCACATCGACTCCCGCCTGCCGCAACAGCCGAGCCACCGCATCCGCCGTCAGGCGAGACCCGTCATATCCCACCCGTACCGTGCGCTCAGCTTCATTGAACTGCACTCCACGAATTCCGTAAACTTCACGCATCCCGTCGATGGCCCGTAGCGCAGCCTCGCCCGGCGCGGCCCCGTAGCGGAAAACAATGTCGAGATAAGTCATTAGAATATCCTTGCTGGTGATGAAAGGGTCCCGGACCTTGCCGGGCTGAATCCAATATAAAGCATCTTCCATCGAACCATGTACGTTCGCATGTACGATGTCCGATTCGCATGTCCTGTTAGCATGTCCGGTTAGCTTGTACGGTTGGCTTGTACGATTCGTATCAGGGCATCGCTTCAGCGATGCCGCAAGCGCCGCAGAATGAACGCGGCTTCAGCCGCTACGGAACTCGGCCGGTTAGAAACTGATTTTCGCTTGAACCTTGCCGCCTGATTGAAGATTCATGTCGACAAAGCCCTCCAATCCGCCCTCCACACTCGAGCGCGACCCGGTATGCGGAATGAATGTGAATCCCGCCACCGCCAAACATATCTACACGCACGGCGGGAAGAACTTCTACTTCTGCTGCGCGCCGTGCGTGGAAAAATTTAAGGCGGACCCGGACAAATATCTGACCGCGATGCCGCCCGCAAAACCCTCTGGATTAGTTACACTAGGCGCCGCGAAGCCGGTCGCGCCCCCGTTACTTCACGAAACGTTACTTCGCAAAACCTCACTTCACGAAAACATTTATCCAGATCAATCAGCCCCCGCTTACGTCTGCCCCATGTGCCCGGAGGTCCACGAAAACAAGCCCGGCGCCTGCCCCTCCTGCGGCATGGCCCTCGAACCTGACGTCCCGACCGCCTCCACTCGTACGGAGTACACCTGTCCCATGCACCCCGAGATCGTGCGCCCCGCGCCCGGTTCGTGTCCCATCTGCGGCATGGCGCTGGAGCCGCGCACCGTCACCGCCGCCAATGAAGACAATCCCGAACTGCGCGACATGACCCGGCGTTTTTGGATCAGCGTCGCGCTCACAGCGCCGCTCATGCTGATCGACATGTACCAAATGATGCCCGGTCTGAGCGCGCAGGCAACTTCACAGTCAGGATGGCTCTTCTGGGTCGAGCTGGCACTGGCCACACCAGTAGTGCTCTGGGCTGGCTGGCCCTTCTTTCAGCGCTTCTGGACTTCGCTTGTCAACCGCAGCCCAAACATGTTCACCCTGATCGGCATGGGCACCGGCGTGGCCTACGGATACAGCGTCGTCGCCACGCTGGCGCCGCAAATTTTTCCCGCAGCGCTGCGNNCAGGTCATGGAACTGCGCGCCCGCAGCCGCACCAGCGCAGCCATTCGCGCCCTGCTCGACCTCAGCCCAAGAACCGCGCGCCTGATTTCGGACCCTGAGCCCGGTGGCGAGGTTACCGAAAAAGACATTCCGCTCGAACAAGTGAAGCCCGGCGATCGCCTGCGCGTCCGCCCCGGAGAAAAAATCCCGGTCGATGGCGTGCTCCTCGAAGGCCGCAGCTCCATCGACGAGTCCATGATTACCGGCGAATCCATGCCGGTAGAAAAGTCCGCCAACAGCCAAGTGATCGGAGCCACCATCAACGGCACCGGCTCCTTCATCATGCGCGCCGAGCGCGTCGGCGCCGAAACCCTGCTGGCGCGCATCGTCCAACTCGTAGGCCAGGCGCAGCGCACCCGCGCTCCCATCCAGCGCCTTGCCGACCGCGTAGCCCAATGGTTTGTGCCCGCCGTCGTCGCGGTCGCAGTCATCACTTTCATCGCGTGGCTTGTGGTCGGTCCGCAACCGCGCTTCGCGCACGCTCTGGTGAACGCAATCGCCGTGCTCATCATCGCGTGCCCGTGCGCCTTAGGTCTGGCGACGCCGATGGCAATCATGGTCGGCGTAGGCCGCGGCGCCCGCGCCGGAGTCCTCATCAAGAACGCCGAAGCCCTGGAGATTCTGGAAAAAGTCGACACCCTCGTCGTCGATAAAACCGGAACCCTCACCGAAGGCAAGCCGCAAGTCATAAGCTATTCCGAATCGCTGGCCCAGCAGCCCGAATTGCTTCGACTCGCCGCCAGCCTGGAACGCGCCAGCGAACATCCTTTAGGCGCGGCCATCGTAGCGGCCGCGGTCAGCCGCGGTCTGCACCTGTCTCAGCCGCAGGAGATCACCTCCGTTACCGGCAAGGGCATCGTCGGCGTCGTCGACGGAAGGAGAGTCGCAGTCGGCAGCGCCTCCCTGATGGTAGAAGTTGGAGCCCTTCAAAAACCCATTATTTCGGCGGAAAGCACGACGCCCAGCGCAACCGCTCTGTGCGTGGCCATCGATGGCAAGTATGTCGGCAATCTTGGCGTCGCGGATCGACTAAAGCCTTCCACCCCGGAGGCCGTTCGCGATCTCAAAGCGCATGGCATTCGCATCGTCATGCTCACCGGCGACAACCAAGCCGTCGCAGCCGAGATCGCAAAGAAACTTGGTATCGAAGAATTCGAAGCCGAAGTCTTGCCGGAAGGAAAATTAGACATCATCCGCAAACTGCAAGGGCAGGGAAGAGTCGTCGCCATGGCGGGCGACGGAATCAACGACGCCCCCGCCTTAGCCCAAGCCGATGTCGGCATCGCCATGGGCACCGGCACCGACGTCGCCATGGAGAGTGGCGGCATCACTCTCGTCAAAGGCGATCTCACCGGTATCCTGCGCGCCCGCAATCTAAGCCGGGCCACCATGCGCAACATCCGGCAGAATCTTTTCTTCGCCTTCGTCTACAACGCCATCGGCGTGCCCATCGCAGCCGGAGTTCTTTATCCATTTTTCGGCTGGCTGCTCAGCCCCATCTTCGCCGCCGCCGCCATGAGCTTCAGCTCGGTGTCGGTGATCACGAACGCCCTCCGCCTGCGCAACGTGAAGCTGTAAGCTTGTAGAACAGGTCCAGGAGCATTGTCATGCTGAGCGCAGATTGAGCTTCGTCTTTTGAAGCTCAATCGGAGTCGAAGCATCCCTACCTAAACCTGTAGTGTCGCCCTCCGCCTGCGCCACGCAAAATTGTGATGGCTAAACAATGACGAAACCGAAGCGATGCCCATCGTGATCTTGGATTGTTTTGGTTTTCTCCGTGTCTCTGTGTCTCCGTGGTAACTTCACAGCTTCCCCAAATACTCAATCACATCCGGCTCCGTCCAATCCACCGCCCCAATAAACTTGCGCCGCACCACGCCGTTGCGGTCGATCACATAGGTTTCTGGAAACTTGAAGGTTCCATACAGCGCATTGCTCTTCTGGTCGGCATCCCGCACCGTCAGCAGGTTGACGGAGTGGTCTCTCACGAAGCGCCGGTAATTGCTGTCATCCACATCGACGCTCACCGCCAGCACCGTTATGCCTTTCGCCTTCATCCGCTCCTGCATCTGCACCAGCGACGGAACCTCTTCCACGCATGGCGCGCACCACGTCGCCCAGAAATTCAGCACCACCACCTGCCCCTTCAACTGGCTCAGCGTAACAGTGTGGTCGGAATCGTGCACCGTGAAATCCGGCGCCGCCGCCCCAATCCGCGGCGGCCGCGACCCGCTGTAACAGCCGGACAGGGCAAATAAAATCAGAATAAAAGCCGGAGCGACAGCCCCGGCACAACGAAGGATGCGTCGCACACAGCTATAATAATAGATTCGGCGTATGCCTGCGACACCTACAGCCTCCGCTAGACCCACCGTGTCGGTCATCGTTCCCGCGCGCAACGAAGAGGCATCCTTACAAAACTGCTTGAACTCCCTCGTCGCGCAGGACGGCGTCGCATTCGAAATCATCGTCGTCAACGATCATTCCACCGACCGCACCCGCGAAGTTGCCTCCTCATTCTCCGGAAAAGGAGTACAAATCATCGAAGCCGGCCCGCTCCCCGCTGGCTGGACCGGCAAGAATAATGCCGTCACCGCCGGCGCCAAAGTCGCTCGCGGCGAGTGGCTTTTGTTCACCGATGCCGACACGATTCATCTTCCCGGATCTTTAGTCCGAAGCATCGGCGAAGCCAAACGTCACGGCGCCGCCTTGCTTTCCTACTCGCCTGAGCAAGTAGTAGAAAGTTTTTGGGAGAAGGCGGTGATGCCCGTGATCTTCGCCGAACTGGCCGCCAGCTTCCGTCCTGCGCAAGTCAGCGATCCCCACTCGCCCGCCGCAGCCGCCAACGGCCAGTACCTCCTGATCACCCGCGAAGCCTACGACGCCGTCGGCGGACACGCCGCCATCGCCGCCAGCCTGCTCGAAGATGTGGCTCTGACCCGCACTATAAAAAAATCCGGCAGAAAGATTTTTTTTCGCTTCGGCGGCGACGCGGTCCGCACCCGCATGTATCGCAACTTCGCCCAACTCCGCGAAGGCTGGACGAAAAACCTGGCCCTATTGTTTTCCTCGCCGCTGCGCTTGGCCGCGCTGCGCGCAATCGAGTTCGTCCTGATCGTTGCCAGCTTCGCCATCGCCATCACGACCGCTCTGCGCGGTCATCGCCAACCCGCTGTAGTAGCGGGAATCGTAGCCGTGATCTTGTATGGGTTGTTTCTCCTGCGAATCCGCCGCGCCCATTTTTCCTGGGACGCGAATCTACTCGCTCTTTTCGGCCTTCCTCTGTTCTCATATTTATTGCTGCGCTCGGCCAGGGCGCACGCGAACGGGAGCGTACCTTGGAAGGGCCGCACGTATTCGGATGAAGCTGCTTTACTGGCAACTGGCCACTGACAACCGGCAACTGTTTCTTATGGTCTACTTAACCCGCAAAGCCGAATTTTCCGCATCGCATGTCTACCACAACCCGGAGTTCACTCCGGAGGAAAACCGCCGCATCTTCGGCAAGTGCAANNGTCGATCCCCGCTCCGGCTTTGTGGTCGATCTCAAGCAATTAAAAGAAGTCATGCACCGCGAAGTGCTCGACGCCATGGACCATCGTTTCCTCAACAAGGAGGTTCCTGAATTCCTGCATCGCATCCCGACCACCGAGAACATCGCCATCGCCATCTGGCAGCGCCTCGTCACTAAACTCGAAAGCGCCAAACTCCACCGCGTCAGGGTTTATGAGACGCCGGATCTGTTCGTAGATTTCTACGGAGAGGAGTGAGAAGCTAAAAGCTAGAAGCTAGCAGCTAGAAGCTGAATTATGAAAGCCCACCTCTCCCGCCGCTATCTATTCTCCGCGTCGCACCGCCTGCACAGCGAAGCCATGTCAACCGAAGAGAACAAGATGACGTATGGCAAATGCAACAATCCCTACGGACACGGCCACAACTACATCGTCGAAGTAACCGTCAGCGGCCCGGTCGACCAACAAACCGGCATGGTCTGCAACCTGGTCGATCTCGACAGCTTCATCGAAAGGGAAGTGCTTGCCCGCTTCGACCATGAAAATTTGAACACCCTGCAGGAATTCTCCAAAGAAGTGCCCACCACCGAGAATCTCTGCATTCAGATTTACGAAATAGTGCAGCGCGGCTTCCCCCACGCGCATCTTGAAAGAGTAAGGCTGGAAGAAACTATGATGAATTCGTTCGAATACACCGGCAGGAGTTCTTGACTTCAAATTGCAAAATTACCCAATTACCAGATTACAAATTGACTCAACCATGAAATCACAAACCGACCCATCCTCCACCCTCACCAGCGCCACCTTTGAAGACCTCATCCACGAAATCCTCGT
>PKVZ01000180.1:0-5595 GCA_003131635.1 Acidobacteriaceae bacterium | reverse complement strand
GACATCGAAATGTTCAGCCTCTGCGAGCACCACATGCTGCCCTTCTTCGGCAAAGTGCACGTCGCCTACATTCCCAACGGCAAAGTAATCGGCCTCAGCAAAGTTCCGCGCCTCATCGAAGTTTTCTCCCGNNGCCCGCCATCTCTGCATGATGATGCGCGGCGTCGAAAAACAGCACTCCGAAGCCGTCACCTCCTCCATGCTCGGCTGCTTCCGCAACGAGAACGAGACGCGCCAGGAATTCCTCTCCCTCATCCGCCAGCGCCCCAACGGCATTTAGCCGCGCAGAAAAAATCCGCGCAGAAACAAAAATCCCCGCTGCTGTTTTCTCAACAGCAACGGGGAATCTTCTTGCCAGATTATTGGCTCACTTCAAACAGCGTTCCGTAACCCCCCGCAGTCGTGCCAAAGAATGCCCCATGCAGCAACAGCAATGTGCCGTCCGGAACGTCCCCGTCGTTGCCCTTTCCGGTAAACGAATGCAACGTAGTCTCGATCCATGAATCCCCAGGCGCAGAGGGCGGCGTCAGGCTATACACCGTCCCGAAATTGTCTGATCCTCCATAGCTCGTCGTGCCATAGATCACACCCTTGTTTCCGAAAGCAACGCCCCCAACCGGACCCTCCCCGTCGCTCCCCCGCTGAAAGCTGTACAGAACCGCTTCAGTCCATGGCGAGCCCGGCGCCGAAGGCGGCGTCACGCTATACACCGTCCCAAGATTCAGTGATCCTCCATTTTGAGTCGTTCCATACAGTACTCCACCCTTCAACGTCAGGTTCGACACCGGCGTCTTTCCATCGCTTCCGCCCGTGAAGCTATAAAGGTCGACTTGCGTCCACGGATCACCCGGAGCTGCCGGTGGCTTGAGCGCGAAAACCAGGCCGGCGTTGTGACGCCCGCTATCCTGCGTTGTTCCGTAGAGGTTGCCCTTGCTGTCCAGGATGAGGTTCCCAGTCATATTTCCCATATCGGCCAGGGCGTTGTAAGTCCACGCACCTCCCGGTTCGGTGGGTGGCACCAGCTGAAAAACCTCCCCGTAGAATCCGGCTCCATAAAGAGCGCCACTCCCATCAATCGCCAGCCCGGTCAGGTAATAAGCGTCCTGACCGGAGTACAGAAGATTCTCCGTCCAAGCCCCACCGGGTGCTGCCGGCGGCACCAGTTGGAAGATTGTTCCCGCTTCATACTGCCCACCATCCTCGGTCGTTCCATAAAGATTGCCCGCACTGTCAAAGACCAGCGTGCAATAAGGATTCGCACCATCCCTGCTGAAATCCCCGCCTTGAAACTTGTAAAGCACGCTCTCCACCCATGGAGACCCGGGCGCCGCCGGTGGGCTTAGCTTGAACACCACTCCCCCATAGTCGCCGCTTGCCGTATTCCCTCCCCAGGCCGTGGTTCCATACAGCGCGCCGCTGCTATCCGCCACCAAACCAGCGTGCGGACTGTACCCGTCGGATGCGCCATTGAAGACAAACAGGGCGCGTTCGGTTTGCGCGGAGGCTAAGGCTCCACCGGCAAATAGGAACAGCGCGAAAACAGTCGCCACGCGTGATCTTGCAAACCACAAATTTTGGGATGACATTGAGTCTCCTCCTGGAGACGGTCGCTTAAACGCGACGCGCAGATTTCTGTTTAGTTGGGGTGGGGGAACCCGCAGAAGTGTAGCTGAAATCTCTTCAACTTCTAGAACGCGAGCCAGTATACACTGACCCATCCTGTGTCGCGAAAAAAATCAAATATGCCGTTGCGGCCTGCTCCCGCGCCGCCCCGTCGCCTCCGCAATCAGGTCGCCCTCGTCACCGGCGCCAGCCGCGGCATCGGCCTCGCCATCGCCCGCGCGCTCGCCGCCGAACACTGCAATCTGATTCTCACCGGACGTGACCAATCAGCTTTGAACAAAGTCAGCAGGGAACTGGCCTCCGCAAAAATCAAAATCCTTGCTCACTCCTGCGACCTTCGCGACCCGCATTCCGTCGACCATCTTTTCCGCGCCATCCGCGGCGAATTCAAACACCTCGATATCCTCATCAACAACGCCGGCATCGCCCACGCCAATCTCACGGTAGATAACCTTCCTCTCCCGCTCTGGCAGGACGTCATCGACACCAACCTCACCGGCACATTCCTCGTCACCCAAGCCGCGCTCCCCATCATGAAGCGCGGCAGCACCATCGTGAATAATCTCTCCATCGCCGCGAGTCGCGTCTTCACCGGATCAGCCGCCTACATCGCTTCGAAACATGGCGCACTCGGCCTCACCAACACCCTCCGCGAAGAATTGCGCCCGAAAGGAATTCGCGTCATTGCCCTCATGCCTGGAGCCACCGACACCGCCATCTGGAACACCTTTTGGCCCCAAGCCCCGCGCAAAAAGATGATGTCCTCCGCCACCATCGCCGCCGTCGTTGTCAACGCGATCCTGCTACCGCCAAACGCCACCGTCGAAACGCTCGAGATCCTGCCCACCGCAGGAATTTTGTAAAACCGGCGAAGCTCTACCCTGTGCTCCTCTGCGCCCCCTGTGTTAAAGATTTTCGCCGGCGAAACAGGCAGCGGGCAGTTGTACAGAGAGAGAAACCCAGACTAGAATGGCAACCGGCCTCTAACCGATCTCCCGGAGAAACCCAATGCCTAAAGCTCCATTCCAGACCGCAGCCCTACTGGCCCTGGCAATTCTCACTTTCCCCGCCCATGCTCAGGATGCCAAAAAAGATGCCGCCGTAAAGCCTGCCGACAGCCCGTCGCAAGCCGTGCTCGGCGCCTGGAACGATATTGGCCGCAAGCTCATCGCCATGGCCGAAGATTTTCCCGAAGACAAGTACGACTTCAAACCCACGCCCGCCCAGCGCACCTTCGCCGAGCAACTCCTGCACGTCGCCGGCTCTAACTATTACCTCACCTACCCCGTCCGCGGAGACAAAACCAAAGTGGATGAGAACCCCAGTCGCTCCGTCTACAAAACCAAAGCCGACGTCGTCGCCTACGTCAAAAAATCCTTTGCCGACGGCGCAGCCGCCATACAAGCCAAAGGCGATAAAGGATTGAATGACCTGATCGTGGACCCCTTCGCCCACCAGCAGGCCCGCATCTCCGACCTGGCCTACGGCTTCATCGAACATTCCGGCGAACACTACGGCCAACTCGTCGTCTACTATCGCCTCTCAGGATTGGTCCCCCCAGAGTCGCGTCCCAAGAAATAATGCGTAGCGCCGCCGTCTCGGCGGCTGCAGTTGCTCTTGGTGTTGCCCGTGTGGGTCGGACACTCCTGTCCGACGCCTTTGGTCTTGCCTTTGACCTTCCTTCTGATCTTGTTTTTCCTTTCGACCTGTCATCTGGAGAAGTGGAGAATATCCCATGTGAGGACAGCTGTCCTCGGGCCGAAGGCCCGTTGCTCTTGACTTTATGTTTTGACTTGCCCCGCACAACTACTCGTATGCATACGGATGCCTCAACCTCCGCTCCCCAAAAACTTTCACCAGCAGCGCTCCCGAAACAAATCCTCCCACGTGCGCCCAGAACGCCACTCCTCCCACGTTCTGCCCCTGCACCGCGAGCGCGCTCGCCGTCCCACTCAGAAAATTCAGGACAAACCAGTATCCCAAAATAATCCACGCCGGCACCCATATCACAAACACAAAAAACCATGTCAGCACCCGCGCCCTCGGATACAAAATAAAATACGCTCCCAGCACCCCCGCAATCGCTCCGCTCGCTCCCACCGTCGGCGCCGTCGAATGCACGTTCACCGCCACCTGCGTTAGCATCGCAATCAACCCGGTAAGAATGTAAAACACCAGATATTTAAAGTGCCCCAGGTAGTCCTCCACATTGTCGCCAAAAATATAGAGAAACCACATGTTGCCAATCACGTGCAGCCACGACCCATGCAGAAACATCGACGTGAAGAAGGGAACTACAATCGCCGCCAGCGTGTACCTCGTCGACCCTCCCAGAAACGCCCCCAGATGGTAAGGCACCACCCCAAACTGATGAATCACCAACTTAAAATCCTGCGGACCGAGCGACGCCTCGAAGAAATAAATCAACAAATTCAGCCCAATCAAAAACCACGTCACCCACGCTGGGCTATACCGAGCCTGATCGTCCTTAATAGGAAGCATAAGAAATAGGAAGCATAGAAAATCTGTTAAGTTGGTAATCGAGTAATCTAGTAATTGAAAACCGAAGGCCCACGCGCCAAATCTTCAAATTGCCAAATTACCCGATTACCAAATTACCAAATTCCCCCATGAATGGCGTCATCATCGTCGACAAGCCCGCCGGATGGACCTCCCACGACGTGGTCAACCGCATGCGCCGCGTTCTGCAGCAACGCTCCATCGGCCATCTCGGCACACTCGACCCCCTCGCCACCGGCGTTCTCCCGCTCGTCACCGGATCTCTCACCCGCCTCGCCCAGTTCTACATCTCTTCGGAAAAAACTTATGAGGGCGTAATCCGCTTCGGCTTCGCCACCAATACCTATGACGCCGATGGCGAACCCTTACAAACAAATGTAGGGACAAAAGAATCTCATGTAGGGGCAGCCGCCCCCGCCTGTCCATCGGGCCGCAGGCCCGATCTAGACCTCGATTCTCTCCAAACTCTCGCCGCCCAATTCCACGGCCTCATCCAGCAAGTCCCTCCACCATTCTCCGCCAAGAAAATCCAGGGCGTCCCCGCCTACAAACTGGCGCGCAGACAGCAAGAGGTCGTCCTCCAGCCCGTCGAAGTCGAAGTCAAAGAATTCGTCATCACCGCAGTCCACGCCGACCGCGCCCACTTCCGCGCCCGCGTCTCCTCCGGAACCTACATGCGCTCCATCGCCCATGAAATGGGCCAGCGCCTCGCCTGCGGAGCCCATCTCGAATCGCTCCGCCGCACCTCCGTCGCCGAATTCGACATCACCCAAGCCCACACCCTCGAGGAGATTGAAGCTTGCGCCGTCCATCCCAAAAGTGAACTCTGTCATTCTGAGCGAGTGCGAGCGAACGCGAGCGCGAGTCGAAGAATCCCTGCGACTGTCTCATCTGTCGGCGACAACATGAATGTCCCCAGCTCCGCCGAAGCCGGCACTATCGACACCGTCTCAATAGAATCCCTCTTCATTCACCCCCGCCAACTCCTGCCCCAATTCCCCTCCGTCACCGCCGACGAANNCCACCGCCGCCCGCATCCGCAGCGGCCGCCCCATCAACCTCCCCAACGTCTCCCGCGCCCGCCAAATCAAAGTCTTCGCCAGCCAGACCGAACTTCTCTCCATCGCCACCCGCGTCGCCGGCACCCTCTTCCATCCCAGAATCGTCTTCCCATCAGAATAGCCTCACCCAAGTGGAGGAAGCTTAGGCAATAATTGAAATGACTTGACCAAAAGTGTAAGGTCGAACATAGCTAGAGCCTAGGAAAGAAATGGTAAATCCCGGTGGAATTGCGAAGCGAGTGGCGACTAAGGACTTCATTTCCGCTGTTGAAAGAGAGCTGAAAAGGAAAAAATGACGCACAAGCCATCGGAATTTGAAAAGTCGACCGGGGACTGCCGCGCCAGGCGACGCGTCGGGCGAAAGGCCGATGTAATGTCCGATAACAGGTAT
>PKVZ01000065.1:4927-6457 GCA_003131635.1 Acidobacteriaceae bacterium | reverse complement strand
TTGCACGCAAGCGACGAGCGCCAACAACGAATGGAAGCACAGGAATCGCGATTCGTTGACCCTGCGGGTCGATGGACATCCGTCCGAAGCCCACACCCTGAAAATCCCATTTCCTCAGAAGGGCACCGGACGTAAGCTCGTACACCCGCAGTTCACCGCCGCCGTAAACGCCCCATTCCAGCAGGATAGCCGCTCGTCCTCCGCGCTCGTCGACCTGAACATCGATGACAAGCGAATGGAAATTCGACACGCTCGGAGGAAGACGAGGCCAGGAAGACATCCCCAGATCAATGTTCTGCAATTCGTCCAAGGTCGTCGAATCGAAAACAAGTAAACGACCTTTTGGAGCAAACCGACCCTTCCAGTACACTACGAGCTCTGAACCGGAAGACGTGTATCGGACAAACCCTCGGTCATAGTCGGTGGGAATGTCGCTGGTCTTGGCATACGTCTGTTGCGCAAGCTTTTTGTTGGCGACGAGCTTCCGATCTCGAAAGCTCCATATCTGCATCTCCTCGACTTCCTCTATGCCCATCGGCACCACGGAACCCTTTACTGCGTCGATTGCCACAAACCTGCCATCTGGCGAAACGTCTGCCGCGACCGTTCCCGACCCGGTATCGAGCGTATAGATTTGGAAAGAGGCCTGTTGCTCCGTCATCCCAGCGGTGTTGCCAGAGTGAGTAAACAACACCCCCCCACAAACAAGCAAGCTGCAGGCGAATGATGCCCGAAGTCCGCACCTACGGCTGTTATTCGAGACGGTGGGAAACAATTGATCTCCTTCTTTCTTGACTATATTGGGCAGCGTTTGTCTATGTTGCCATGAAATATCTTCTGCTTAACAGTGCCCCAGACCACGTCCCAAACGAGGTGCTTCGTTCCAGTTGCGACGTCGACCGGAGTAGCACTGTCCACGTGCCCGCTGATACTGATCGTCGACATGCCGGGCTGGTCTAGGGACGGAGTCGTTGTTGGGGGCTGGGGAAGATGCAATCCGCTTGGATACCTTGCGCCAGGAATGAGGCTGTGCTGGGTCTGGCTCTGGAGCTGTGTCTGAATATCCTGCGCAGTTTGTGTCGGGACTGTCGCCGTCTCAGTTGGGTTTATGTGCCCACCTTGTGACCTTGGATCTTTGTTTGGATCGGGTTGGAACCCTGCTCCCGGAAACTGGTTATTCAGTGCGATAGTTACACAGTTAACTCGCTGCTGCTGTGCCGTACCCAGCGGCGTCTGCTGCTCCGGGGTCTGTGTCTGTCCTTCAGGGTTGGTCTGCTCTGTTTGTCCTTTGGGGTTCGTCTGATTGCCAACCTGCGTTATCGCGACCATCGTCGCTATGGCCGCCGTCTCCTGCTGTATGCCCAGCAAAGTAGCCGTCAAGTCTGCGGTCTCGGGAGTGGTGGCTCCCGCTGTAAAAAAGTCGGCCACGAGTGAACCGGCCAGCTCCAGCCAGTTTAGCCAACCCTGACCGCTAGGATCGGTCAGGTTGATCGGGTCGTTCCGACCGTAGGCGTACCGGTTCCAGGTCTG
>PKVZ01000065.1:0-4869 GCA_003131635.1 Acidobacteriaceae bacterium | reverse complement strand
AGATGGTCGGAGTGAAAGTAGGTGGTTGTCCCTGCCACGATGCCGGCCAGCAATCCCGACCCCGGCAACGAGTCGGAGTAAATGAACTCACTCGACGGTGAACTCGGCGCTGCGCCATTGTCGTACTCCGCGACGTCCTGCGATCCCGAGAAAAGGTACATGATCGAAGAAGTTGGACTAGTACAGTTCGGCAGGCGTGGTCTGGAAGAGCTTGGCGTGCTCATCGTCGGAAGGATCGCGTTTGAGGACAGCTCGGGGATGGGTTGCCGAGTGGATTTGCTTGAGCGCTCGGATGGAGACGTGGGTGTAGATTTGCGTCGTGTCCAGCCGTGAGTGGCCGAGCATTTGCTGGATGAAGCGGATATCCGCGCCGTTTTCGGGCGGGGGCTGCGGTAACGAGGGGCTATTGCTTCCACTTCTCCCACCAACTCAATGGCCTCACAAAGATAATCAATTCACCTGGTTTGCGCTCCGCGGTTGCCGTGCCACATGTATTAGGCGACACTATGCCACTTTGCACCAAATCCTTGGTAGTGTAGCTGTTCGTCTTTAGCCATGAGGACTTCCCCGCATTCGCTTGACAGAGTACATATCCAACATTGATTCGAATGTCATCGTGATACCCCAGTACCGGATCGATTACGCCGAACAATCCGCATCCATCCCACTGGCGGCTTGTATCGACTTCGCTGCTTTGTGTAGTCAAGCGCAGCGTAGCAGTGCCATTGTTGTCAGTCGGTATCGCTGTGGCCTCTTTGCGGTCCGCGCCAACCCACACATTCACGCATGTGTTGCCAAGAGACTGACCATTTCGGCCATCAACAAGCTTGATCTTTATCTCTTGCGCACAGAGATTCGCTTCGACGAAGCCCAACATGGAAAGCAGCAATCCACATATGACACCACGCGCAACAAAAGATCGAGCTATGCAGCGGCCAAGATCGGCTTGACGGCCCGAACTTATCGAGGACATGGCTTGTAACCTCCGACGCCCTTCATATCCTGGAAATAATGGAAAACAAAGCCGACACCGTACGGATAGGCAGAGTCGAGATGTGCTGTGAACTGATTCGCGGTCGGCTTAAGAGTTGACGGGCTATCTGCGCCTCCCGGCCCGGTGGGAACGTGCAGGGTCGATCCGTAGCCAATGACGTATGACCACCAATGCAGCGGATACCGCCCAGCTGAGACGTTAGCCGCCTGACTACCGGTTATATTCAGATTCAAAGTTCCCTGTCCCGCGGGAGCCCCCGTCGAGTATTGAAATTCTCCAGTGACGTTATTGGAGTTGAAGTTGGTTCCAAACTGATTGTTCGTGGCATTAAGAATTTTGTGTTCGCAGTCAGTCTTTTGATTTGCGCTATTCGGAACTGGAGCGACTGGGCCACGTCCCTGCTGTGGATTCGACTGGTCGGTAGACTGCGCGGCTTGCGCTGCAGCAGCACCTGTGAGACCGGCACCAAGGCCACCAAAAGCCCCAGCCGCAGACGCATCTGCTCCGGCTGCCATGCCGGTCGTTGCCGCGCTCCTCGTTAACAAGCCTGCAAATTGCCCCCCGTAATTGGCAGACTTAGCCGTTAATATAGCCTGATCCGAATCACCAAGCGCTATTCCCAATTCATTGCCGATGAACGTTTCTATTTCCGGCGCGAAGTACATCGCGGCGGCTACCCCGACGTCGATGAGGAGCGAACTCCACCACGACTTTCCGCTCGGATCGGTAACGTCGATCGGATCATTTCGCGAGTAGGTATACCGGTTCCATGTTTGTGGATCATCAGACTCTCCACCCACTGGATCGGCAGAGCAGAAGCGCCCAACCGTGCTGTCATAGTACCGAGCCATCGCGTAATCCAGGCCACTCTCCGCATCGCGCTGGTAGCTCGTGAAGACAAATTCGTTTCCGCTGGATGAATACCAAGACTCGCCGAAGGGGAAAGTTCCCTGCTGCCCCACAACCTGGCCGCTGGTGTTGGTGCTGACCCGCCAGCCAAGATGGTCGGATTGGTAATACGTCGTGGCGCCCGCGGCAATAGCGGCCAGCAAGCCCGCCCCCGCCCCCGAATCCGAGTAGATGAATTTACTCGACGGTGAACTCGGCGCTGCGCCATTGTCGTATTCCGCGATGTCCTGCGATCCCGAGAAAAGGTACACGATCGAAGAAGTTGGACTGGTGCAGGTTGGCAGGCACTTCTGCACACGGTTCCCATTGCCATCATAGACGTAGGTGGCTCCGGCCGTGGGATCGCTCACCATGCGATTTTCCCCATCATAGACGAAATTGGGTGCAGCGGGAGGGCAGGTTCCGGACTTGGCGAGCCCATGCCTATACTCGTCAACGTGACCTGACCCCTTGCTCTCGTCCGAAATCATATTCGACTCCGTGCCGGTTCACGGGAGCAGACCAGCGAAAGGTAGCAGCCATGGAGGAAGGGGTATACGAAGAACGTCCGCACAGCAGTCTGGGATACAAACTCCAATGGAGTTGGCGGGTCAAATCCCGCCCCTTGGTCTTACTCAACCACAATCAGTTCTTAAACAACTCCCACCACTTTGCCGGTCGAACGAAGTACAGCAGCTTGCCCCGTAGAGGTTCTGCATTTAAGTGCCCGCAATTATTTTTCGTGAGTAGTCCCTCCTTCAGAATTTCCTCGATTGAATAGTTGCGGTACGGAGCACGGGTAGGTTGCTCTCCGCACGTCACTTCTCCCACAGGATGCACCTGGATCGTCTGCGCTCCCTTCGCTTCGAACTGCACTTCGCCGAGAGCATCAGTAGTTAGGTCAAGCGGCTGACGTCCTTTCAAGTCATCAAAACCGACATACACCCGGACCCTGGCCAGCGGCTTTCCGTCGTGTCCGTTTACAAGTTGGACAACGATTGACTGTCCCAACGCAATGCCGCTAAATATGATACTTACGGCCAACACACGGGTAACAAATGAACTTCTACACGCCAGCCAATGTATAAGTAATAGGGATCTTAGTGTCATACTGATCTCTTAGCTATCATGGGCAAGGGTTCCTAGTCGCGTGACCCCGCACATCGATCTTCCAATGGAGCAATGCACCAATAGGGTTGTAGGCCCACGCGGAATCTATATGAGCTGTGAATGATGCTGATAAATTGCCACCGACGTTCGAATTAGCGAAGGTCATCGCGGTTGTATCGAGGCTGCTTGGACCTGCGACAACGTGAAGACTCGGACCGTATCCTGTCAGCCACCCCCAAAAACCAGCCGGTGCGTAGCGACCGGGCTGTATAGCGTTAAACTGTGTTGCGGTCAGCCCCGAGTTGAAGTTGAAATTTACATTCACCTCGCCGCCTGAGGCCGGTAGGGGATTGGAACTTGGTGAGACGTCGCTCGCGTTGCCATTCGTTCCAAATTGCTTATTCACTGCATTCAGAACCTTTTGCTGACATGGCGTTAGGGCCGGGCTAACCTGGGGCCGTCCCTGCTGCTGTGGTTTTGGCTGGTCATCGGCAGCCTGGGCGGCTGTGGCTGTTAACGTGGCGACCGCATCGATCCCGCCACCAGAAGCCCCGGCCGCTGCTGCGTCTCCCGCCGCCTCGGCAGCCGCTTCTGTCGCAACCCGCACTGAGAATTGCGGAACAAAGCCTGCCGGGGCACCAGCGCCACCACCAAAAGTCAGGGGGAATTCATCTTCGAGGAATCCTTCTATTTCCGGCGCAAAAATCATCGCGGCGATACTGCCGATGTCGAGCACCCAGTTCCACCAGTGCTGTCCGTTCGGGTCCGTAAAGTCGATGGGATCATTTCGCGAGTAGGCGTACCTGTTCCATGTCTGCGGGTCATCCATCTCTCCGCCCACTGGGTCGGCGGAGCAGAAGCGTCCAACCGTGCTGTCGTAGTACCGGGCCATCGCGTAATCCAGGCCACTCTCCGAATCGCGCTGATAACTTGTGAATACAAACTCGTTGGCGCTTGACGAATACCAAGATTCGCCGAAGGGAAAAGTTCCTTGCTGCCCCACAACCTGGCCACCGGTATTGGTGCTGACTCGCCAGCCAAGATGGTCGGAGTGGAAATAGGTAGTTGTCCCCGCCACGATGCTGGCCAACAATCCAGAGCCCGGCAACGAGTCCGAGTAAATGAATTCACTCGACGGAGAACTCGGTGCGGCACCATTGTTATATTCCGCGATGTCCTGCGATCCCGAGAAAAGGTACACGATCGAAGAAGTTGGACTGGTACAGTTTGGCAGGCACTTCTGCACACGGTTCCCATTGCCATCATAGACATAAGTGGCTCCGGCCGTGGGATCGCTCACCATGCGATTTTCCCCATCATAGACGAAATTGGGTGCAGCGGGAGGGCAGGTTCCGGACTTGGCGAGCAGGTTCCCGCTGGCGTCGAAGCACCAGCCATCAGGACGGTTCGTCAGTGCGCCGCCATAGCGTGATTGCCTGCGATCACCGAATCTCGTAAAAATGCAGCGCGCCACCCCGTGCAACGGGGTAGACGAGCACAACGTCTCCCTTTGCACTCAGCGCAAAGGCCGAGTCCACTAATGAAGGCAGATCCGGAGAGGTGGCAATCACCTCATCCGTACCGAGATTCCAAAGGCGAAACCTCCGATAAATCGTGACGTTGTTCCGGTCGGTCCACCAGTGCCCAACAAGCTTATCGAGGCCAACGTAGCCAAGCACAACGCGTCGGTCACCCGATACCAACACAGTGTCGTGGACCCCGCCCGACTCACTCGATATTTGGCGGATGAGCCGGCCCGTTTCCACGTCCCAGATTTTGATGGTGTCCTTGTCGAAATGTTTTACGTCGGGATTCGCTGAAACGCTAGCCACTCTATCTTGCCCAATAAAGGCGACTGCGGCTGCAATGTACCCTGT
>PKVZ01000024.1:66037-69247 GCA_003131635.1 Acidobacteriaceae bacterium | reverse complement strand
AAGATCGAAGGCTCCCCCAAGCGGAGCTTGGAGGCTTACGTAAGGCCCCTTGCTAAGGCTGTTCTTCACTGGTGTCGGGCGCAGCTGGAGCATTCTCGAGCGGCGTGATTTCGAAAACCGTGCCCGAATTGTAAGATCCTCCGCCGCCGGAGGTGGTTCCAAACACCCTTCCGCGGTCGAAAATTACGCCTGCGTAGGGAGACTCGCCGTCCTTGCCGTTGGGGAACTGGTAATCGAAGAGGTGAAGCATGGTCTCTTTCCATGGTCCGCTGCGGGTGGGCGTGAGTTCGAAGACTGATCCCATGCCGTTGTTGCCCCCGAATTGGGCGGCGGCATAAAGATTTCCGGCGGAGTCGAAAACGACCGGCCCAACCGTATAGGAGCCATCGCTGCCGGTCATCTCGTGCAAAATTTTTTCATTCCAGTTTCCTTCGGTATCTTTCGTCAGCTCGAAGACGATTCCGCAGCCCACGTAGTAACAGACACTCATGTCTCCGCCGGAGGATGTGGTCCCGTAAAGGTTGCCGTTGCGATCCATCGTCAAGCCGGAGATGGGCTGCAGGCCGTCGTATACATTGAAGCTATAGATCACTTTCTCGTCATAGCCGCCATCGGATGGACTAAGCTCGTACACCGCACCGTCGCCCAACGCGCCTCCAACATTGGTGTTTCCGTACAACTTGCCCTCTCGATCCATGACGACACCGCCGACGGGATTGGAGCCATTCGGTCCGGAGACCGAATCTGGGAACGCGTAAAGAATAGTCTCAGTCCATCCCGCTTGGCTGGGGCTCAGCTTAAAGACCGTGCCAGTTCTGCCGGCTCCGCCAAATTCGGTGGTGCCGTAGAGATTGCCGGCATTGTCAAAGATCAGTTTAGATCGCGGGTCGTACCCGTCATCTCCGTTTCCAAAACTGTACAGAACGGTCTCACCCCATCCGCCGCCTGCCAAGGGGCTTAATTCGAATGCCGCACCGCCGCCGTAGGTTCCTCCGCCGCCAGTGGCGCCGTACAGATTCCCCAGCTTATCAAATACAAGCCCCGATGCAGGATACGCCCCGTCGGGGCCGCTGAAGCTGGACAGCAGGGTGTATTGCCAGCCGTTATCGCTGGGAGAAAGCTCAAAGACGCAACCGTCTTTATAAGCGCCCAGGTCGTACGTCGTGCCATAAAGGTTTCCTACCGCATCGGCGATTAAGGGCGCGCTCGGGCTCGAGCAGCCGGGCGGAGGGCTGCTGAATGCATAGAGCACATGTTCGCTGGGCTCGGCGATGCCGCTGATGGAGAAGGAAAAGATCGAAAGAGTCAGCAGTGCTGCGACGTTGCAGGAGCTGGCCGGCTTCGAAGGGCGCATTTCTTCACCTCGTGTGTTGCCGGGGTTTGTTTCATTTCTGCAGCGGAAGGTTGCCTGCAACCTTGTCTACAGTAACGGAGTTTAACCTTTCAACTCTCGACCTGCCTGCGGGAAGCTATGACGTGTACCTTGAAATGGTCGGGCAACCGTCGGTTCAGAACGAAATGTCGAGCAGCCTTGAATATAGCCCGACTAGTTCTTAACTCGGACTTGAGATACAGATATCGAGTGGATATAGGGAGTCAAAATCCCCACCCTAACGTCGCAAAAGGCGCGACGTTAGAGTGGGGACCTCGGGTTTTCTGAGACTTACTCAAGTTACTTCGCTGCCGTGGTTTCTTCCGCAACGGCCTTTTTGAAGTAATCCAGCGAGAGGCGCAGGCCTTCTTCTAGTTGAATCTTTGGTTCCCAGCCTAGCAACGTTCGGGCTTTGGTGATGTCCGGCTGGCGCTGTTTGGGGTCGTCCTGGGGCAGGGGTTGGTAGGCGATTTTGCTTTTCGATCCGGTCACTTTTAATACGTGCTGGGCGCATTCGAGGATGGTGAACTCGTTGGGGTTGCCGATGTTAACCGGCAGATGTTCGGAAGATTTTGAAAGGCGGATGAAGCCGTCGATTTCGTCGCTGACGTAGCAGAAGCTGCGGGTCTGGCTGCCAGTGCCGTAGACGGTGAGGGGTTCGCCGCGCAGAGCTTGCTTCATGAAATTCGAGACCACTCGGCCGTCGTTCAATTGCAGGCGCGGGCCGTAGGTGTTGAAGATGCGGACGATGCGGGTATCGACTTTGTGATAGCGGTGGTAGGCCATGGTGACGGCTTCGGTGAAGCGTTTGGCTTCGTCGTAGACGGAGCGCGGGCCGATGGAATTGACGTTGCCCCAGTAGGTTTCTTTCTGGGGATGCTCGAGCGGGTCGCCGTAGCACTCGGAGGTGGAGGAGACGAGATATTTTGCGCCGTATTTGTGGGCGACATCGAGGGCGTGGAAAGTTCCGAGGCTGCCAACTTTCAGCGTGGGGATGCCGTGGACGGTATAATCGACCGGGCTGGCGGGGCTGGCGAAGTGGAAGACGTAATCGACTTTGCCAACGTCGAAGGGCTCGCAAATGTCTTTTTCTACAAACTCGAAAGCCGCTTCGTTGCGGAGATGGTGAATGTTTGCGCGGCGGCCGGTGAGCAGGTTGTCGACGACAACTACTTTGTAGCCTTCGCCGAGCAAAGCATCGCAGAGATGAGATCCCAGAAACCCGGCGCCGCCGGTGACCAGAGCGCGTGGTTGAATCATGCTTTCTTGGCGCCGTTCCTTAGAGCAGTGGGAACGGCCTCGGGATGAGAGGCGGCGCGTCCTACGGAATAATAGGTGAAGCCGTTGGCCGCCATCACTTCGGGATCATACAGGTTGCGGCCGTCGATCACGATGGGATATTTGAGTTCATCGTTGAGGCGGCGGAGATCGAGATTGGCAAACTCTTCCCACTCGGTGAGGATCAGCAAGGCGTCGGCGCCGGTAGCGGCTTCGTAGGCGGAGCCGGCGTATTTGAGGTTGGAATTCATCACTTCCTGGGTGCGATCCATGGCGGCGGGATCGTAGGCGGTGATCTTGCAGCCTTCCTGCATCAGCGCCTGCACGATGAGGATGGCAGGGGATTCGCGAATGTCGTCGGTGCCGCCCTTGAAGGCGAGGCCGAGGACGCCGAGACGCTTGCCGCGAAGCGTCCACAGGGCGCTGCGGACTTTCTTGAGGAAGCGATCGCGCTGATCTTCGTTGATGCGCATGACTTCATCGAGCAGACGGAAATCGTAGCCGCATTCGCGGGCCACGGCGCGGAAGGCCATCACATCTTTCGGGAAGCAGGAGCCGCC
>PKVZ01000024.1:0-65995 GCA_003131635.1 Acidobacteriaceae bacterium | reverse complement strand
GTGCTGGTTACGATGATAGGCGCAGGGATGGAAGTGCGATCGGGCTGAGGGATGGCTCCGGCGGATTCGTAATATTTACCGCTGGTGAGTGGAGCGTAGACCTCGCGAAGAACGGCGGCACAGCGGTCATTGTCGCAGCCGACGACGATGCGATCGGGAAACAGGAAGTCGGTGACGGCGGTGCCTTCGCGCAGGAATTCCGGGTTGGAAGCGACGTCGAAAGAACCGGGATCGGCGCCGTTGCGAAGGATGATTTTGCGAATCCACTCGCTGGTGTAGACGGGGACGGTGCTTTTTTCGACGATGACTTTGTAGTCGTGGACGGCGCCGGTGATCTCGCGAGCGACCGATTCGACATAGGAAAGATCGGCCTCGCCCCGTTCGGTGGGCGGGGTGCCGACGGCGATGAAGATAACCGAGCTGGCGCGGACGGCTTCATGCAGATCGTCGGAAAAAGTGAGGCGGTTGCCGCGGTGGCGGCTGAGCAACTCGGGCAGAAATTTTTCGTGGATGGGGACTTGGCCGTTCTTGAGCGCGGCTAACTTGCGCTCATCATTGTCGACGAGAATGACGTCGTGACCGAGGTCGGCGAAGCAGGCGCCCGCAACCAATCCTACGTATCCGGAACCAACGACAGCGATCCGCATGTTCAAACTCCCTGGAGTATAGATCGTCGAACTTTCTCAGATAAAAACAAGCTCAGATAAAAACAAGGGGAGAAAAAACGTCCTGGGGAATGGAATGCGACCCTAGGTATTGGTGGATTCTAACATTTCTGCGCACGATGGGGAGGACCCGAAAGACTCCAGCACGATAGTTCTATGTTTTTACTGCCAATTCGGGACGGCTGTTGCCGCCGGGTGTCAGGTCATAGGTCTCAGGGCTGACGCCTAAGACCCAAGACGAAGGCCCAGGGCGATTCTCGCCGCCGGGCCTCTAATTCAATCCACCGTGGTCGTCGCGGTGGCGGTGTTGTTCTTGGAGTTCGGGTCCGAAGTGTTTGAGGTCACGGTTGCCTTGTCGGTGATAATACTTCCGGACGATGCGTTGACGTTGACCACGAGACTGATTTTCAGTGAGGTGCCGTTAGCCATCGTGCCGACGGTGCAGGTTACGTTGCCTGTCCCTCCGACCGGCGGAGCGGTGCAGCTTCCCGTGTTCGGAGTAACGCTCACGAAGGTAGTTCCGGTCGGCGTGGCATCGGTGACGCTAACCCCCAGGGCGGTATCCGGGCCGTTGTTTTTGGCGGTGAGCGCGTAAGAGAGGTTCGCGCCAGTCTTGATCGTTGTGGGGGCCTTGGCGGTCATCGAAAGATCGGCGGAAAGAATGATCTTGGCCCACCAGGCGTCAAAGAAACCACCGTTGCAATTGCCGTCGGTTCCGCAGATTTTTTGGACGGCGTGCGAGGTGAGTGGGAGGTTGGTGGAAAGAGTTCCGCCGGTGATGTAAACGTTGTTCGAAGGATCGAGGGCGACGCGATAGGCATAGTCCTCGCCATTGCCGCCGAAATAGGTGGAGTATCCAAAGGCACCTTGCGGAGTGAATTGAGTAATGAAGGCATCGCTGGAACCGCCGCCGTAGGTTGGCTGCAGCGCGTCTACCAGAGGGAAGTTCAGCGAGTCGGTCTGGCCGGTGACGTAAAAATATCCGTTGGTGTCCACGGCGATAGACAGGCCGGGGTTCTCGTCGAGGCTGCCGCCGAGATAGGTTGAATACTGCAACGCGGTGAGGCCGGTATTGAGCCTGGTAACGGTGACGTCTCCGCAGGTTCCGGTGGTTACGACGCAGCCGGCCGAGCCTCCACCGTAGGTGGGTTGCGCGGCGTTGGCGGTGATGGGGAAATCCGGCGAGATGGTGCTACCCGAAACATAAATTGCCGTGGGTTTCACCTGTATGCCGGCGGTGTAGTCATAATCGCTTCCGCCTAAGAAAGTTGACGCTAGTACGGCTGAGGCGGTGGGATTGAGCTCGGTGACAAAGCCGTCGAAGGTGCCGTTACACAGACCGTCAGTGCCGCATTGAGTTTGAAATGCGCCGGGAGTGGCGGGGAAGTTGGGTGAGCCGGTAATGCCGGTCAGGTAGACGTCGTCATTGGCGTCGAGTCCGATGTCGTACGAGGTTTCTCCTAATCCGTTGGAGCCGCCGAGATAGGTGGAGTAGACGAGGGCGGTTCCGGTGGGATTTACCTTGGTTACAAAAGCCGAGGAGCATCCGCCTGAGGCATCGACTGGGCAAGTGGTTTGATAAGCGCCGGCGGTGACCGGGAAATCGGTCGAAGTGGTGTGGCCGGAAACGTATACGTTGCCAGGAGTATCGACTGCGAGGCCGAAGGCCTGATCGTCGCCGCTGCCTCCGAGATAAGAAGACCACTCGAGGTAGAAGCCAGCGGATTCAACTTCGACCACGACCGCATCGCCGGTTATGCTGCCGCCATGAAATGTTTTCTGGAACACAGGGCCGCGGACGGGAAAGTTGGTGGAGAGACTGTAGCCGACGAGGAAAATATCGCCGTAGACATCCTGCGTGACCTTGGAGGGGACGTCGTCGTTGTCCCCGCCGACGAAGGTTGAGAAGATCAATTCGGTGAGCGTCGGATTGTACTTGGCGACAAAAATGTCGCGGCAGGGTTCAGTGCCGCAGGTGCCGCCACCGAAGGGGTAGAGCGCCTTGACTTGGGGAAAATCCGCGGAGCGTGTGCTGCCCACCAAAATAGGCTGGCCATAGCGGACGCCGTAAGTGATGCCGTAAGAGACGTCGTCACTGCTGCCGCCGAGGTAAGTGGAATAACTGAGTACGGGATCGATGATCAACTGCTTAGTGTGATCGTAGGCGCCGAGTTCGAATCCAACGTGGCCATCGGCTTTCAGCAGATAGCGGCCTTCGACTGGCGTTTTCGTGGAGTCCTGATTCTGATAGACGATGGGTTTGTGGAAGCTGACGGTACCGCCGTTCAGCGTGGCTACGAGATCGCCATCGTGGTTGACGCTTAGAGGAATTTTCTTGCTGCCATCAGGGCCGCCGCCGAACGCGAGTCCGATTGCGTTGGGATCGGCGCCGGGGCTTACGACGAAGTCATATTCCAACTGCTTTTGATTGCCGTAGTAAACCAGATCGACTCCGGGATAAACGCCGGCGTAGCGAACCTTCCGGTAGTTCGGCACGTTGGTGTGCCACTCGGAAGGAACATTGCCGATGTAGTAGTTGCTTTGCGCGAGCTGTTTTCCGACACCGCCGATTTTGGTTTGCGGATTTGCGCCTACGATGCGCATGTTGAGTACAGCTTCGTTGCGGAGGGCGCGCTGGTGCTGCGAGCTGGCAGGTTGGGTCGACGCCACGTGAGGCAGCGGATAGGGAGCGGAAGACGAAACTTGCGTCTGACTTTTTGGCGGATTACTCGGAGGCACAGGCAAGGCCAGCACAGCGGCATCGCGAGTGAGGAAGAGAGTGTAACCCTGGCCGCGGGAGAGGAATTGAACTTGTTTCGCCGTTTGGCCGCGGTTGACCTCGAAGCTCATGGGCACCTTGGCGAGGGTCTCGCGCATTTTGGACTTGGTGGCATCGTCAACCGACGGCGCCTGAGGCGGAAGCGCCGGGAATGTGGCCTTCGCTGCCGGGACTGCGACAACCTGGGCTGACTGTTGAGTGCTATGCCTGCGAACGGACAGAGTGACGAAGAGCGCCAAACATGCGGCCAAGACTGCCAAGGATTTATTTCCCGATGTCATTTAAACGAACCCCCTCAGTAAATGGATAGACCCCACGCGCGGATGTGCCCGCCGCTAACGTCGTGTTTTGAAATGTTGCGAAAAGTGCTCGGGATAAGGCTAGGGGATGCCGCGACCGAGTAAGGAGGACAGTTTGACCGACCTGGCACGTACTGTCAAGATGAAGGATTTTGCAACTTATCTGGGAAGCACGCTCGCGCCAACTCCCTTCGCGAAGCTTTTATTGCGCCGTATCCTATTGAACTGTTTCCGTGAAATTGACCGGAGTCAGCCCTAAAACGCTGGCGGTGATGGTGACTGTTCCCGGTTGCGACGGAGTAATGTAGGTTACGGTGGCTTGGCCGTTGGCGGTGGTGATCACGGTGGAACTGGACAGCGTGCCGTGGGCGTCGTTGTCGGTGAAGCTGACGGTGGCGCCGGAAATCAGGTTCCCGTACTGGTCTTCCACATTGACCACCAAGGGCTGGGGCAGCAGCGTGTTGGGCGGCACCGATTGATTATTGCCCAAGACCACGTTGACCGAAGCTGGGCTGGCTGCGACGGATTGCTCCGAGAATTTGATCTGGAAGCCGGTGATGCTGGCCTGGAGGGTCAACATGGAAGCTTTCGTGGGCAGAGTGTAATAAGAGGATGCCTCACCCAGGGAGTTGGAATTTACTGGATTCGGAGAGAAGGTGCCGCCCACGCTGCCGCCGAAATTTACTGAAATGCCCGATACGGGGTTGCCGTAAGTATCTTTGACGGCGACGACGATAGGTGCGGGTAAAGTAGTGCCGACGGTGCCCCTCTGCTTTCCGCCGGAGACCAGCACGAGTGAGGTGGGCGGGCCTACGTTGGCGGTCTCTCCGAAGTAGGCCGTAGTGGTGGTGGACGGGCTGTCGCCCGATGCGGTGATGGTAACGGCGCCGGGTTTGGTGGGGAGAGTGTAGGTGCTGGTGGCGATGCCCGCGCTGTTCGTGGTGGCGGTGGGACTTCCGAATGTGCCACCGGTGGGAACAGCGCTGAAGGAGATTGCCGCTCCCACCACCGGCTGGCCGGTGTAGGAATTGAGCGCCTGCACAGAAAGCGCTAGGGGCAGGGATTTGCCGACATCGCCAGATTGGTTATTTCCCGCAGTGACGGTCAAGGAAGGAAGCAATCCATACACGAGTAATTGGCTCTCGGTCGCGACGAAGACTTTTCCATTGGCAATGGTGGGAGTAATAAAATCGGGCACGTCGCTTAAAGCATCGCGGTTGCCAGCGGCAAGGTTGCTGGCGTAGAACTGGGTCTGCAGATTGGTGGCATCGAAGGCGCGCAGCGTTCCTTTATTTTGGCCCGGGGGGCCGTTTGCCCAAGTGACTGCCCACAGGATTCCGTTGCTGGTGCCATTGGCTGAAATGGAAGGACTGCCCTCTCCGGAGTAGGGGAAAGGCGACTGGCTGGCGGGCGCAGTGTTCAGGATTCCAGCGTTCAGGGAATATGCCAAAAGGGGGCCCGGCACTTCGGCAAAATAAATGTAATTGGAGGAAGTGCTGCTCCAGAAACTGGGCGTGCCGTAACGGCAGGTGAAGGCAGGAGCGCTCCCCAGACAACCGCTCAAAGTTGAGGGCGGAAGAATATCCTGCGGGATCTGCAAGTTGTTGCCTTGGGGTGGGGAGTTGCTGCCGTTGGTGCAAGAGCCACAGAATCCGCCCATGCTGTCACGATTCAGCAGATAGATTTCTTCATTCTTGCCGGAAGCCACCAGGAGGTGCGGGTACAGGCCGGGCTGATCCGGGAGCAAGAGCGGGCCAACGGAACTGAGATCGAGATCGTCGGGCTCCAGTAAGGTCGCTTCATTGTAGGGAGTGAAGTAATCGAGGATGTTGAGGTCGGGACCCAGCTTCAGGACGCTGAGGCCATAATCCGATCCTCCGGTATTGGCATCGAAAACGCCGTCGGCGGTTTCAAAGTAAATGTTTCCGCTGCTGTCGGCGGCCAAGCCGCCGCCGGCCTGCCAGATTCCCGCATTGTTCGTGGCCGGCGACGTGACGAAAACCGTGGGCGTCTGAGTGAGGCTGAGCGTGCTGTAGCCCAAAACCCATCCGTGGTTGTTGATTCTCGGGAAACCCTTCAGACCCTTGCATCCGGTCGATCCCAGTCCGACATAGAGGACGCCGTTGTTGAGCAGAAGGCCGGGGCGGTTCATCTGATATTGGGGCAAGAATGTTGGACCCGTCGGCGGGAGGATTGTAACCGGGCTGCCGAGGCTGGTCTCCTCGATCCCGGTTGTGAAATCGACGGCGTGCAGATTAAGAGCGAACGGCTTGGATGGACTTCCGTCGCCGTTTTTGGTGACGAAGTAAAGAATGCCGGCACCCGAATCGATGACCGGAGTACTGACGATGCCGGCACCGAGGGTGGTTGCGACCTGGTAGCTGGAGTCGGTGCAGAGATCGTCGAAGGGGGTTGACGGCCCGTAGTTGGCGGTCCAAAGCTCAAGGCCGCTATCGGCGTCGAAGGCGTAGACGCTATTGTTCAGCGTGGCGACATAGACCACGTTATGCGTTGTTCCCGCGATCGTGACATTGGGCACGTAGAGGGGCTGAGCGGGGGCCCAGCTATCCAGATTCACGGCTCCGGAATAAATCTTTCCGAACTGGCTCACGTTGACGTTGGCGGGCGTGAGCACAGTTTCGTTAAGGTTCTGCCCGGTGCGGGAATTGTCATTGTGATACGTGGTGACGCTAACTTGAGCCGCGGCGTGACTACGGCTCCACAGGCTGAAGACGACTACCAGGGCGAGGGCTAGAGTTGGCCGAGAGCGCCGAGAAAAGTTTAGCCAGGCGCCGAAAGAAATTCCATGACCGGGAACATCAGCTTGCGGAAAAAGGCGTTGGGAAGCCCTGGCCAATTTAGCCACCTCGAAACATAAACTCGCGGAGTGCTTACCAAGGGGGGAAGGAAAGCAAGTTTGAATGATGCCAATGAGCGAACCTAGTTGTCAAGCGCCGATAACAACTGTCGAGGAAGTGGAATGACCTGTTTCTTATTGACAAGGTTGCAGTTTAAGGCGAAACTCCGCTACAGACGCTGATCTTCCGTCAGCCATTGTGCGCCTTGGTATGGCTTATCACCCCATGTGGCGGCCTGATTCCGCAAACCCTGATCAACCTGATGCGGTTCCGCCCGAAACCGTGATGGAAGCGGTTCCGCTTCCGCCGGCTGTGGCCAGGATAGAAAACTCCGCGGCGAGCCAGGAATCCGATTTTGCCGAGTTAACCGCAAAGTTTGCGGCACATGGGGGCGGCAAGATTCCAGCAGAACTGTCGGGGGAGTTGGCGCTGGAGATCGTGCTAAATGAAATTGTGGAACACGCCTGCCTGTACACCGGAGCGACTGGGGCTGCGATTGCGCTGACCCGCGGCGAAGAGATGGTGTGCCGCGCTACCAGTGGAGGGAACGCTCCAGAGTTGGGAAACCTCCTGGACACGAATTCGGGCCTGTCGGGCGCCTGCGTGCGGAGCCGGCAAATCCAGCGATGCGACGACGCGATTGGAGATCCCAGAGCTGACGCCGAGGTTTCGCGACAGTTGGGAGTGCGGTCAGTTGTAGTGCTGCCACTTTTGCAGGATGACAAACTGATTGGCATTTTCGAGATTTTTTCAACGCTCCCGGCCGCTTTCAGCCATGGGGATCTAGGGACGCTCGAAGTTTTGGCCGAACGCGCTCTCAAGAACGCGCAGGCCCGCCAGTCTTCGCTGGTTTCGACTGGACTTGCGTCCAACAGTTCCGGCGGCGGGGCGGGGCGAGAACATGCGACGGAACTGAGCGAGGGACAGGCCGCGTCCGAATCAGCGGGGGATAACACGCTTGAATACGAATCGCTGACCGCGCAGCTCGCACAAGGGACGTTTGCAGCGGCAAGCTCAACCGCACGGCCATTCGATTGGCTTACGCTGCTGATGAGCGGGGTAATCGTCGGCGTCGCGCTTCTGATGGGAACAGTATTCGCGATGCGTATGGGATGGCTGGAGGCGGGGGGCCAGCGGCGCGCGCCCCGCGCGGCGACGACCGCGCCGGCGTCGTCTGCGCCGGCAATATCCGCCGCCAGGCGGGGAACCGCAAATGCCAGCGCGCCGGGACCGATGACGCCGGCAAATGCGCAGAACAAATCTACTCCCGGGCAATCTGGATCGGGGGAAAATGCGCGGGTTCCCGAGGGCAGCCTGCGAGTCTACGAGAATGGCAAAGAAATTTTCCGTATGCCACCTTCGGAGGCAGGCGCCACAGAAATGCGCTCAGGAGAGAAAGACGCGAAGACAGATTCGGGATTGCAGCCGGCGAGCGTCGTCGAATTGTCCCCCGATGCCGCGGAGGGCAGCCTGTTGCGGCGAGTGGAGCCAGAATATCCCGAGCAGGCACTGACGCAGCGGGTTCAGGGACCAGTGCTGCTCGACGTGCACATCAGCCAGGAAGGTGCTGTGCAAGAAATCAAGCTGGTGAGTGGAGAGCCTCTCCTGGCGGAGGCGGCCATCGCGGCAGTGCGGCAATGGCGGTTCAAGCCGCGGACGGTGAACGGCCACGCAGTTGAAATGGAGACCAGGATCACTCTGAAGTTCACGCTTCCTACGAATTAACAGCGGCGAATTAGCGGCAGCTCGCGCTCGCGCTCGCGCCAAGTAGCAAGATCTGGCAGAGAAATCAGAGCGTCTTCCCAGAATGGCGCGCGATGTTGCAGAAATTTGCATAAATTTTGTAACCAAAAAATAATTTTGTGCTCGGACGCGACAATTGGGCGATGATGGGGCTCGCAAGGCGGGGCCGTGCTTTACGATCTCGCCGAAAGTTTTATCTTTCGCACGCGTTTTGCCCCGCGTGGTGAAAGCCCCCAGTAGTGCAAGCGGAGAGAACATAATGCATTTGGTGCGTCGGTACGCCGCTCACGTGAGCCGTGGTCAACTTCGAATATTCAAAACAATTGTTTGGGGAGCGATTCTTTCGCTTTCGATAACCGCATATTCGCAAAGCGGGGTGAACGTCACGACGTATCACAACGACAATGTGCGCAGCGGACAGAATTTGCATGAAACGACGCTCACCACGGCGCTGGTGCAGATGAACACATTCGGGAAGTTATTTTCGCAACCGGTGGACGGCCAGATTTACGCCGAGCCCCTGGTCCTGGCCAATCTGGAAATTCCGGGCAAAGGATTGCATACCGTTGTTTACGTAGCCACGGAAAATGACAGCGTGTTTGCTTTTGACGGAAACAGCAATACAGGGAGCAACGCTACTCCGCTGTGGCAGGTGAGTTTTATTAATCCGGCAAAGGGAATCACGACCGTCCCCAGCGGGGATTTGGGAACGGATGCAATTTATCCGCAGATCGGCATTACGGGAACGCCGGTGATTGATCCGAATAATCAAACCTTGTATGTGGTGGCGGCCACTAAAGAGAACGGCGTTTACTTTCAAAGGCTGCATGCGCTGAGTGTGACTACCGGCGCGGAACAATTTGGTGGACCGGTGGTGATTGCGGCGACGGTGAAGGGAACTGGTTCGGGTTCTTCGGGGGGCAAGCTTTCCTTCGACCCTTTCCGCTCGAATCAGCGGCCGGGGCTATTGCTCTCGAATGGCGGCATTTACATCGCATGGTCTTCGCACGGACTGGAAAGCCAATATACCTATCACGGATGGGTGATCGGATATAACGAAAACACTTTGCAGCAAATATCGGCGTACTGCCTTACCGCCAATGGGGACGAGGGTGGAATTTGGCAGAGCGGCGATGGGCTGACTGCCGATACGCTGGGCAATATTTTCTTCATGAGCGGGAATGGGACGTTCGACGCCAATACGGGCGGCCAGGATTACGGCATGAGCTACGTGAAGATGTCCACCAAGCATGGATTGAGTGTGGCCGATTATTTCACGCCGTATAACGAGGCCGAAGAAAGTAGTGAAGATCTGGATTTGGGTTCCGGGGGAGCGATGCTGCTGCCGTACCTGACCGGCGCAACTTATCCCTATCTTGCGGTGGGCGCGGGTAAAGACGGGACCATGTATGTACTGAACCGGGATGACATGGGCCGTTTTAATGCGTCGGGAAACACTCAAATCGTGGAATCAATTCCGAACGCCTTTGACGGGCACGGTTTGTACAGCACCCCGGCGTACTGGCAGGGATATTTGTATTTTTGGGCGCCGAACGATGTATTGCGCGTTTTCCAAATGGTGAACGGTCTGGTGTCGACGACGCCGGTGGCGACCGGCTCGGTAACGCTTAGTTCTCCCGGCGCGACGCCCGTGATTTCGGCCAATAGCGGAGCGGAAGGGATTGTCTGGGCTATCCAACCGGAAGGCTATGCCACCGGGGCTCCGGCGATATTGTATGCGCTGAACGCGCTTACGGCGGCGCAGCTATACAACAGTACGCAGGCGGGGACGCGCGATACGGCGGGGCCGGCGATTAAATTCACGCCGCCAACGGTGGCAAATGGCAAAGTATATGTTCCGACGGCGAGCGAGTTAGACGTTTATGGATTGCTGCCGTAGGCGGACGATAGAGACTTTGGTTATGGGTGCTTTTGGCCTCTTGTTTGCGATTTGCATGTGCGGGTAATATCACTCTCACTCCGACTACATCGCTGTGGGATGGCATGTTTCGGATTATTAATTCGTGACCGGTATCTCCCCCCAACAAAAAGACCCAGCATTTTGGTAATTGCTACGAGTGCAGGTGTGAAGTTTGGCTTCGCTCGGGAAGGCAGATGCCGGGCAACCTGTTTCCGGATTCGTGTTTTACGTGGAGAGCAACCCACGCGAGTCGCAAGCAGGCCAGCGAAGGCACAAAACAAACATGAATTGTTTCCACCTTCGTCAAGCAAGCGGGCCCGATAACTGGTGCGTAGTGAATCCATTCCCAAAAAATCTTGTGCGGAGGTAGTTTGTGAAATTGAATCGCAGCGGCCGTTCCAATGTGCAACCGCAGGTCTTTGTGAGCCTGGTGGCTTTATTCGCCGTCTGCCTGGCGTTTTCGCCAGTTACGGCGCAGGCCCAGACCTACACGCCCAACGACATTTACACGATTGTTGGCGGCGGCAAGACTCCGACTACACCGTTAACAGCGGATCTGCCGGGAGCGAGCGCAGCCATTGAAGACTCTTCCGGCAATATCTATATTGCCGCGCCGGACTCCGCTTATGTTTTCAAGCTCACCGCTGCCGGCGGGTTCGGCAATTACGCTGGATTGGGATATGGCGGTCACAACACCGATGGCCGCCAGGCCAGCCAGGCTTTGATCTATGAGGTGACTGGCCTTGCCATCGATGGCACCGGCAACGTTTATTTCGCCGATGCGGCCGGTTCACGGATCAGGAAAGTGACGCCGGCGGGCGTGATTTCCACCGTGGCCGGAAATGGCTCGAAGTGCGATCACGCTGAAAAGTGCGGCGACGGCGGATTGGCGACCGCGACGACCGCCTATCTGAATCTTCCGCAGTCGATGGCCATCGATGCCAGCGGCAATCTCTATATTGCCGATGCGGGCGATAACCGCATCCGCTTTGTCAACATGACCGGGAAACCCTATACCATCAATGGCATCGTCGTTGCTGCCGGGGATATTGTGACCGTGGCAGGCACGACAGGCGACATCACGGGATGCTCTGACCCGCAAACGGGTTGCGGCGACGGCGGACTGGCGACTTCGGCTACCCTGAATTTTCCTTATGGGGTGGCGTTGGATGCGAACAAAAATATTTATATCTCGGACACCGACGACCAGAGGATCCGCGTGGTGAATACACAGTCCACCACCATCACCATTTTCGGGGTCTCCATTGCGCCGGGGGACATTGAAACTGTTGTGGGCAATGGCATCGGCTGCGGGAATCCGGTAAGCGGTTGCGGAGATGGGAAGGCTGGTACGTCTGCTGAAGTGGATTTGCCGCGGGGAATTTTCCTGGACTCCGCGAACGACCTTTTGATCGCGGACACCGGCGATAGCCGGATTCGCAAGGTTAGCGTGACGACCAATACGATTAACACCGTGGTGAATACCGCGGGAACGGCGGGATACTCAGGCGATGGCGGCGTAGCGGCCAGCGCGCAAATTAATTTGCCGAGCGGCATCTGGGTGGATTCGCACAATGACTATTTCGTTTCCGACAGCGGCAACGAACTCATTCGCGTGGTGAATAACCAGGCCACCGCAGTGGCCTTCGGTGGAACTACGATTCAACCCGGGGATATTCAGACCATCGCCGGCGGCGGCAATGGCCTCCCGAGCACCGGGACCCCCCCGACCAGCGCCCAGCTGGCGCTGCCTTGGGATGCGGCGGAAGATGCAGAGGGTAATCTCTACATTGTGGACCAGGGCAATAACCGGGTCCTCAAAGTAACGAACCCTCCTTATAGCAGTACGGCGATAATTTCGGTCTTTGCGGGTAACGGTCGCACGGGCTACACGGGCGACGGCGGAGCGGCTACAGCGGCCACGTTGAACGGACCCAGTTCAGTGGCATTCGATACAAACGGCAACATGTACATCGTGGATTCGAGCAACCTGGTAGTTCGGAAGGTGAGCACTTCAGGCATCATCACCACCGTAGCGGGCAATGGTTCGTCCTGCTATCCCACGACAGGAACTTGCGGTGACGGCGGAAGTGCGACTTCGGCGAGCTTCGCGTTTCCTCTGAACGTCGCGGTCGATCAGTCGAACAACCTTTACATCAGCGACTGGCAGGGCTACAGGATCCGCAAGGTTACTTCGGCCGGGATCATCTCTACAGTTGCCGGAACCGGCGTCTCCGGTTCCCACGGAAATAACGGGCCGGCTCTTAGCGCGACTCTGAATCACCCGGCCGGCCTGGTGGTGGATAGCTCGGCGAATATCTATATCTCGGATCAGTACAACGGCGAAATTCGACAGGTCGTCGAAGTGCCGACCAGCGATACCTGCCCCGTGGCGATCGGCGATATTTGCCAGTGGGCATTGAATGAAGACGCCAAGTTGTCGGGAGACGGGCTTACGAAGCTGGATGGCAGCATGTGGAACCCGCTGGAGCTGGCGATCGATCCGTCGAACAACGTCTACATTTCCGGCGGCAACAATAACGTAGTGCAGCGCATCAGCGCCGTGACTGGCATCTTTAGCAATGTTGCGGGCAGCGCTACGAATTCCATTCAAGGCGGGTACAGCGGGGATAAAGGTCCTGCGATCGACGCCAAGATGGCAAATCTGGGAGCATGGGTTGACGCGAGCAGCCGCCTGTACATCGCTGACGGCGGCAACAATCGCGTCCGTTATGTTCCGCTGGCGCCCGCAGCTACTTACACTCCGACCACACTGGCTCTTGGTCAATGGGCGTTGGGTGCAACGGGCAGTTCGCAGGCGGTGACGTTGAACAGTACTGGAGGCGAGGATCTGAGCCTGACCGGGATCACCTTCACGGGTACGAACAGCGGCGATTTCTCGGAGACCACGACCTGCGGGACAAGCTTTCCGGCGACAGTCTCTCCGGATGACGCTTGCACGATCAATGTGAGCCTGACTCCGAGCGTGTATGGCCCGGAATCGGCTACCATGACCATCAACGATAACGCGACTGGCGGCTCGCAGACGGTGACGTTAACGGGGTCGGGTCCGAACTTCAGCATTTCAGCCTCGCCCAACACATTGAGCGTGGCTCCAGGAGCGGGGGCGAATTCCACCATCACGCTAACGCCGGAGGCGAAGTTTCAGCAAACGGTGCCGGTGAGTTGCAGTGGCGCGCCGACGGGCGCGACGTGTACGCTCAGTCCGACGAGTGTATACGTGCCCGGAGGAATTGCAGGGACGAGCACGCTGACCATCCAGACGGCAACGAGTACTCCGCCTGGAACTTACACGCTTACCGTTACCGGCGTATATGCTCCACTGTCCAACTCAACCACGATTACGCTGACGGTGCAGTAGGATGAGAGTCGAGCGTCATCGGCTGCAGAGTAGTTGAAGGGATACCAGGGCGGATTCCTATGGAGTCCGCCTTATTAGTTTTGATATTTCCGATTTGGAGCTGATTGCAACTCCGGGCTGTGCGAGAGTCCAGCGTGCAGCGTAGAATGTTGCTCGCGGATTTTATGGTTTTGCGGTTGAGCATTTGAGTTTGCATTCATCTTGATTGGCTGCAATGGCAGCGTGGGCAAAGTTCTTTTGGCTTGAGCGTCCCAATGTTGCCGACTAATTCTGGGGGAATTCCATGCGCATGAAGTCTTATCCGCTCTTGTTCATTCCTTTGCTGGCGGCATCGTTCAGCCTGTTCACGGCCGCCGCGCAGGGCCAGGGATTCACCGGTGTTTTTACGCAGCACAATGACACGGCGCGAACCGGCCAAAACCTGAACGAAACTGTTCTCACCACGACGAACGTAACCTCGAGCAAATTCGGAAGGATATTTTCTTATCCCGTGGACGGCCAGATTTACGCGCAGCCGCTGTACGTGCCGAATGTCACGATTCCGAACCAGGGCGTGCATAACGTTCTCTATGTGGCGACGGAAAACGACAGCCTGTACGCCTTTGATGCCGACGGATTGACTCCGAACATTTTGTGGCAGCTGAGTTTTATTAATCCTGGGAACGGGATCACGACGATCAATTGCATTGCGGCAGGGATTGTGTGCAATGTCTATCCCATCACCGGAATCACATCCACTCCGGTAATCGATCCGATAAGTAACACGATTTATGTTCTGGTGCGCACGCAGGAAAACAACAATTCGGTGCAGCGTCTTCACGCATTAGATATCACGACGGGCGCCGAGAAATTTGGCGGGCCGGTGGAGATCGCGGCGGTGGTGAACGGTACCGGGACTGGAACCTCGCGGGGAAAAATTCTGTTCGATGCGCTTCACGACAATCAGCGCACGGCATTGCTGCTGGCGAACGGCAATATTTATATCGGATGGGCGGGCCAGGCACACGGCTGGTTCATGGCCTATAACGCGCAGACGCTGGCGCAAGTGGTCGTCATGAACACGACTCCGAACGGAACTCTGGGCGGTGTCTGGCAAGCGGGCAACGGTCCGGCGCTGGATTCGTTGGGCAACATTTATTTTGCTACAGGAGATGGAACATTCGATGCAAACACGGGCGGCGTCGATTACGGCGATACTCTGCTAAAGTTGAATGCCGACCTGACTGTTTTGGATTATTTCACTCCGATGGATCAGGCGTGCCGTCTGCTGCCCAACGATTTGGACTTGGGATCGGGCGGCCCGCTGATTTTTCCTGCCCAGAGCGGTGCCTATCCAGACGAGATCATTGAATCCGGCAAGGGCGGGTCGCCCTGTGATTTGTTCGGCAGCACGTATGCGGTTCCGATCTACCTGGTGAACCGCGATGCCATGGGGACTTACCATCCGGAGGGGGATCAGGATATTCAGACCATCGAAGGGACGGTTCACGGTTACTGGGGCAGTCCGACTTATTGGCAGAGTCCCACGGCTCAATATGTCTATTACTCGGGGATGACCAGCGAGGCTGGGAGCGGGGATTATCTCAAGCAATACAGCCTAACGGAAGGACTGGTATCTTCGGCGCCGGTGGAACAGACGCCGAATCTTTTCCCGGTGGGAAGTACTCCGTCTATTTCGGCCAATGGAACCAGCAACGGCATTTTGTGGACGGTGGAACGCAAAGACATTCTTTCGGCGTCGCCGGGGACTCATCCGGCCGTTCTCTACGCATACGAGGCCGCGAATGTTTCCAAGCTGCTCTACGACAGCGCACAAGCCAAATCGCTGCGGGATCAGCCGGGCTGCGCGAACAAATTTATTACTCCTACCGTCGCGAATGGAAAAGTCTATGTGGGAACGCAGAATGAGTTGGATATTTATGGGCTACTGCCGAATCCGCAAACCACGCCCATAGCCACGATTTCGGCGCCTTGCATCACGTTTCCCGCCCAGACCGTGGGCAAGAAAAGTCCTCCAGCCACTACCACCCTGAGCAATCTGGGCCCGGGGAATTTGATTATCAACAGCATCGCGCTTACGGGTTACAATCCGACTGAATTCACTGAAACCAACACCTGTGGATCGTCTCTAGCGCCGGCGACCTCGTGTACGATCAGCATTACGTTCACCGCCACGATAGGGAAGGTACCTCAAATCGTAGATATAGCCATCAGCGACAATGCCGCTGGTGGTGGGACGAATGTGTTCGTGGTCGGGGTCGCAACCAAGACGGCCCATTAAACTGCCCGCGGAATCGCGTCCGCTCTAACCATACTCTGGGGAGGGTATCATGCCCATGAAGTCACTCCCGGGAACGCTTCTCGCGTGTTTGGTTACAGTTCTAACCTTGCTTCCTCCCGCACTGCACGGGCAAGGCTTCACCGGAGTTTTCACGCAGCACAATGACACCGCTCGCACGGGACAGAACCTGCATGAAACTGTGCTCACTCCAAAAGAAGTGAGCAGCAGTACTTTTGGCAAAGTGTTTTCGTACCCGGTGGACGGTCAACTTTATGCCCAGCCGCTGTATGTGCCGAAGGTTTCGATTCCGAACCAGGGAGTACACAATGTTCTGTACGTGGCGACGGAGAACGACAGCTTGTATGCCTTTGACGCCGACGGGCTGACGCCTAATATTTTGTGGCATCTGAGTTTTATCGATCCTGCAAACGGCGTTACGACCATTAATTGCATTGGCAATGACACTAGCTGCAACGTATATCCCATCACAGGAATTACCTCGACGCCGGTGATCGACCCGGCCACTAGTACGATTTACCTGGTGGTGCGAACTCTGGAAAATGGGAGTGCGGTGCAGCGGCTGCAGGCGTTGGATATTGCGACGGGAGCGGAAAAGCTTGGCGGTCCGGTTGTGATTGCGGCCTCGGTCTCCGGCACGGGTACGGGAACTACGCACGGGAAGATCATCTTCGATCCTCACCACGACATGCAGCGAGCAGCGCTGCTGCTATTGAACGGCGTGGTATATATCGGCTGGGCGGGCGTGCAGCACGGCTGGGTGATGGCCTACAATGCGCGGACGCTCGCGCAAGTTGCAGCCTTCTGCACGACGCCGAATGGAGGCCTGGGAGGAGTCTGGCAAGCAGATAACGGATTGGCGGCGGATTCGCTGGGCAATATTTATTTTGCGACCGGGGACGGAACCTTCGATGCAAACACGGGAGGCACCGACTACGGCGACACGGTGCTGAAGATGGATGCCGATCTGAATGTGTTGGACTACTTCACTCCCATGGACCAGGCGTGCCGTTTGATCCCGAACGATCTGGATCTGGGATCGGGTGGGCCGCTGGTTCTGCCGACTCAGGCCGGTACCTATGCGGATGAGGTCATTCAATCGGGAAAAGGTGGATACCCCTGCGATTTGTTTGGCAGCACGTATGCCGTTCCCATTTATCTGCTGAACCGCGACGACATGGGGAAATACAATCCCTCTGGCGATGAGGATATAGAAACCATCCAGGGTACGATTCATGGTTATTGGAGCGGTCCCGCGTACTGGGAGAGTGCGAAGGTGCAATACGTTTACTACTCTGGAAAGACGAATGAGACCGGAAGCGGAGATTATCTGAAGCAGTACAGCATTACGGACGGAGTAGTTTCGGCGGCTCCCGTGGAATTAACGAAAAATCTTTTTCTGGTGGGCAGCACTCCGTCCATCTCGGCTGATGGAACGGGCAACGGCATCGTGTGGGCTGTCGAACGCAAGGACCCCATCTCGACGAGGCCGGGTACCCAGCCTGCGGTGCTTTATGCGTACAACGCAACGGATGTTTCCGACACTCTCTACAGCAGCGCAAACGCCGCACAACTGAGGGATCAGCCGGGCTGCGCGAACAAGTTCGTCACCCCCACCGTCGCCCAGGGAAAAGTCTACGTAGGAACGCAGAATGAGTTGGACGTTTATGGAGTGCTGCCGAACCCGCTGACCACTCCTGTGCCCACAGTTTCCGCGCCCTGTTTTGCGATTACCGTGCAAACCGTGGGTGTGGCCAGCGCTCCGGTGACTACGGTCTTGAACAATCTTGGCCCGGGCAATTTGAACGTCAGCAGCATTGCCGTTACAGGAGCCAACGCCAGTGAATTTGCACAGACCAATACCTGCGGTTCTTCTCTGGCGGCGGGGAGTTCTTGCACCCTGAGGATCACGTTCACTGCCACGTTGCTAACCGTTCCACAGGTCGCGACCATTGTGATCAGCGACAATGCCACCGGAGGCGGACAGACGGTGGCGCTGGTTGGAGTGGCGACGAAAGAGTAGAAGAAGTAGTTGTCCTGCGTGCCGGTCAGACGCAGGTTCCCGGGCGCGAGTTAAACTAAGAAACGAATGACTCAAGCCGCGCAACTGGCCAGCCCTCGAAGACTGCTTGTCCATCTTCTCGTTTTTATCGGCGCCGTGGTGCCCTGGGCGAACTCACAACGGGTGGCCAGTTCCGCAGCGGCCAAATCGCTGCCGACTACGTTTACTGAGATCACCTCCCGGCTGCAGGTTTCGTTGCCGCCGATAGCCCCGCCGTCCGGCGCTTTCACGCTTCCAATTCAGATACGAGCGGAAGACTATTCGCTCGAATACGCGCGTCGCAACTTGGTGCCTGCAATGGGCGGATCGGTTGTGATCGGCGATTTTGACGGGGATGGTCATCCTGACCTTTATGTGATTGTTCCGGGCGGATCGAATCATCTTCTTCAGAACCGCGCTGATGGAACGTTCGTTGACGTTACGGACAGGGCGAAGGTGGCTGGCTCTGGCGCCGATCTCGGAGGGGCTTTTGGCGACTTCGATAAGAGCGGCAGGCCCAGCCTATTTGTTGCAGGGCTGGGTGGAGTGGCGCTTTATCGCAACAACGGAGACGGGAGTTTTACCGACGTCACCGAGAAAGCTGGACTCAAACTGAAACCCGGAGAGCTGGCCACATCCGTTCTTCTGTTCGACGCGGACAACGACGGCTATCTCGATCTGTTGGTTACGGTCTATACGGATTTGAATGCACCGCCTGCGAAGAAGTCTTTCAGTTTCCCCAATGATTTTGCAGGCGCAAGCAGCCATCTTTACCGTAACCAGCACGACGGAACATTCAAAGAGATCACGGCGGCGGCGGGCCTGGGTACGAATCCGGGGCGGACGCAGAAGGCAATCGCGGCTGACTTCAATCACAATGGGCGGATGGATCTGTTGCTGCTGCGCGACAACAAACCGCCGGTCCTGTACCGGAATCAGGGGCGAGGCGAGTTTGAAGATCAAACATGGGATGCGGGCACGGAGATTTGGAAATACGCGTACGTGGATGCGCAGACCAGCGACTTCAACCACGATGACATGACTGATATCGTTTTGTGGTCGACCGTCGGCAACGAAGTGCTATTGAATCAGGGGAAGGGAAAGTTTAAGCAGGACGAATCACTGCCGCTGGTGTACGCGGCGAATCGCGCCTTCGGATTTCACGGATTGGCTGCGGACTTTAGCGGAGCCGGCTACGACGACCTGCTCACAGTCGACAGCAAGAGCAACTGGCATTTCATCGTCAACCATGCGGGAAAGTTCGAGGCGGCGCCATTTGCGCTGTCGCAAGAAACTTCTGCAGTATCGAAAACAGGAGCGGGGCAGTTGCCGTTCTTCGCTTTTGTGACGACCGCTCGGCTTCTAGGTTCGGGCACGCTTGATCTCGTGGCGCTAACCATGGATGGCAGAGTTGAGATATTCGAAGAGCAACCTGGTCGAGCCATGAGCGCCAGGCCGCGTTCCACTGGGAAATAGATGGCGGCCCAAATGCTACCATTGAAACTTACCTGAGAAAATTTCTAAATGGTTTTTGGAGGCGTCCTGATATGCGCTCTGGTTGGCTGATCTTCTTCCTGACGATCTGTTTTCTGTTCGGCATTCTGGCTTGGGGACAAACGAAACCGGCGACCGAGCCGCCGGCCACAACTCCGGCCGCGGCAGCGGATGACGACGATGATCGACCTGTACCGCCGCCGCCATCTGCCGCCGCGGTGCCCGCCGACGCACCGGTGTTGACTGTCAAGGGGCTATGCCCGGCCGATTCGGCGAAGTCAGGCGAGGCCTCCGCAGGCGGATGCCAAACCGTAATCACGCGCGCGGAATTCGAGAAAATCGCACGCTCCATTCAGCCCAGCCTCTCGCCTGTGATCAAGCGCCAGTTGATGAACTTGTATCCGCGGCTGCTGATCATGACGCACGAGGCGGAAGTGCGAGGTCTGGACAAAGAAGAAAATTTTCAGCAGATGTTGGCCTACGCGCGCATGCAGATATTAACTCAGCAGCTTACGCGCCGCGTGCAACAGGAGGCGGCGAAGGTTCCTGAAAAAGATATGGCCGACTACTACGAGAAGAATCCGGAAACATTCAGGGAATATGCCCTGGAGCGCGTCTACATCCCGCGTCTAAAGCAGGAACCACCGCCCGGCGCCAAACTGAGCGAGGAAGCCGAAAAAGAGCGGCAAAAAAACGCGGAAGACGCGATGACGAAACTGGCGGAAACGCTGCGCGCACGAGCCGCCAACGGGGAGTCGTTTGCCGTGCTGCAGAAGGAGGCGTATCAGTCGGCAGGAATGAAGAGCAATCCTCCCAACGCCAGCATGGGAAAAATCCGTCGGACGGGTCTGCCGCCGGGGCACGACGCAGTATTCAGCCTGAAGGCGGGCGAAGTATCGTCGCTGTTAACCGATTCGGGTGGACATTACATTTACAAAGTGGACGCTATCGGCATGGAGAGTCTGGCCGACGCGAAAGACGAGCTTCATAACATACTGCAAGGCCAGCGGATGAAGGAATTCATGGCCAAGATTCAAGGACCATTCTCGACGGAGGTGAATGACGCCTATTTTGCAAATGCACCGGCGGTGGGGGCGGCGGCCGCCCCGGCGAATGCAATTGCGCCAAAGTAGCAACTCCTTTGTTTAGTTATGGTTGAAGGATTATCTTTGCAGTGGTTGGTTATCATGAAAAGAATAGAGCCAAAAACACATTCTGGACGAATGGAGACTTTCGTCACTAGGGCTTTTGGCCTCTTGCAGTAATTTGCAATGTTCCGTACTCTCTAGCTACATCGGTGGCACCTACGGTTGCCACTCGGACCGCAACGAATAAGTTTAGGCTGTAACTCCCCCCAATCATTGACGACGGCAGTGGGCCGTCTTGGACCGCGTACCCGAAAGGGATACGGGAGGCGGAGCTTTATCTGGGGTTCCGGTTGGACAATTCTTGCGGGGTCACGGAATGTGACTCAGAGGGCGGAGCTACGACAAGCACTCAGATTTCGGACTATCCAGGGATGAGCGTTGGGAAGCCACCTACTCAGATGGATTGGTACGCCATACAGACCCGTTCGCGTCACGAAAAGATGGTAGTCCAGCAACTGCAGAACCAGGGCATTATCACATTTCTGCCGCTTTCGAGCCAAGTGCGCGAGTGGAGCGACCGGCAAAAAGTGGTGGAATTTCCCTTGTTCCCCGGCTACGCTTTTGTCCGGCTGGTATATGGGCCGGAGGAACGGCTCCGGGTGCTGCGCACCGAAGGCGTGGTTAATTTTGTGGGAACCTCCGGGCAGGGAATAGCGATTCCCGAAAAACAAATTGAGCACGTCCAAACTCTTCTTGCGAGTAAAGTTCCCTTCGAAAGTTATCCCTTTCTCAAAGCGGGCCAGCGGGTGCGAATCCGTGGCGGAGCGCTGAATGGAACGGAAGGAATATTGGTGCGGCAGGATGCGGATCGCATGCTGGTAATTTCCGTGGATCTGATTCAACGATCCCTGTCGATTCGGCTGCAAGGATATGAAGTGGAAGCGGTATAGCGTTGGCCGCCACCTCCAGCGGCTGCATTTTCGAATTTTCTTTGAACTCTCTCCCGAACCAAGTGCGGCATGAAGCGGAACAGCTATCTGGCCGTCCGTGCTCACTGACCATTACTGACTGGTGAACTGTGTGAGGCAAAATTATGAATGAAATGCAAATGAAGAACGATAACGCGGAGACAATGAACCAAACTCAGGCTGCGGAATCGGTGGGGTCTCTCGCCGTGGTAGGGCGAGAGTCCGCGCCGTCGGCGGCCAAGGTTACGCTGCGTACGCTCCGAGCAGAGACTGAAATGCAAGCCATCAGTCAAGCCCTGGCGCAAACCGGTTGGAATCGCAAGCGCGCGGCGCAATTGCTGAGCATCAGCTACCGGGGATTGCTCTACAAGATTCGGCAACACAACATCACGAAGGACCAAAGCATGTCGGGAGTTCCCAAACGGGCGAAGATGGCGGATACTTTGAACTGGGATTCCTCCAGTCTTGCCGTCGCCGGTGGCGGGGTTCCGAGCAAAGATTGATGGCAGGGCATCGACTCGCAGGGCGAAGATGGGATCGCCCGGGCCTGAAGCTGTGCATTGGTTGCGGCTGGTCGCGGTTGAACTTTGGCCGACAAGCATCCGGAATTGATGGAATCAGATGACGTGTGGATTCACTGGGCGCTAGAACTACTGGGGGGAAACAATTCATGAGTCGTAATTTCGAGCTGTTACAAAAGATCGGCAGGGAACAGTCCCTCTACGCCACCACTGCCGAAGAGCCTATGCAGGAGATGGAGCCGCCTCCAGTTGTAGTACCCGTCGGCTCACGCTTGGAAATTGCAGGGGCCGAGCTTGAGGAAATTACGAAGGTAGTGCAACGAGTATTCTTGCTGCCTGGAAACGATGCGCCGCGGACTGTGGTGTTCGCCGGCACGGAGCCAGAAAATGGTTGCAGCTGGGTGTGTGCGCGGGTGGCGGAAGTGTTGGCCGGTCAGGTCTCTGGCACGGTTTGCCTGGTGGATGCGAACCTGCGAAGTCCGGGATTAAATGCGCAATTTGCCACGGAGAATGCGTATGGGCTGACCGATGCGCTCCGCAAGCGAGAGCCGATTCGGAGCTTTGCGCAGCCGCTGTCCTGCCCGAGGTTGTGGCTGGTCAGCTCTGGCTCGCCCGCCGAAGATGGGCAAAGCTTACTATCGTCGGACCGGATGCGCGAGAGGATGACGGAACTCAGGTCGGAATTCGATTATGTCTTGATCGATACGCCGGCGATCAGTTCGAGCAATGACGCCACCGTGCTGGGGGCGGTTACAGACGGACTGGTGCTGGTGCTGAAAGCGAACAGCTCGCGGCGGGAGAGCGCACGGGGGGCCATGCACGATCTGCGGGCGGCCAAGGTGCGGGTGCTGGGCGCGGTTTTGAACCAACGAACCTTCCCCATTCCGCAATCCATTTACGACAAGCTCTAAGTTAGGAAAGTGGCATTCATCCGCTGCGGCGCGATTGGCCTGGCAGTCGGTTGAGGTGTTTGATAGAAGTTTTAGGAATGTAAGGACTCAATAAAATGTTCGACAATCTGCGCGCGGATTTCCAGGCAGCCATGGGTCACCGAAAGCTGGAGCGGGGGCTGTGGCGTGTGCTGCTGCGCATCGAGACGCCGGCCATTGTGTGCTACCGCTATTCCCATTGGGTATTGCATGTGCATATCCCGGTGATCCGGCAATTGCTTTTGATTCCGGCCCTGATCTGGCAGCGGCTGAACCAGATGTTTTTTGGCATTTTTATCTCCCCGGACGCAGAAATCGGGCCGGGCATGATCATTCATACGCCCTACGGAATATTCATCCCGCCGGTGAAGATTGGCGCCAACTGCACGTTTACCTCGGGTGTGCTGATCGGTTCCGGGTGCCGCAGCGTGGGCGATAACGTTTATTTTGGCGCGGGCTGCAAGATTATTGGGGACGCTAAGATTGGAAACAATGTGGTCGTGGTTGCCAACAGCGTGGTGCTGACGGACGTGCCGGACAATACGACGATCATGGGAGTGCCTGCGCGAATCAAGCTGCCGGGGGGCAAACCCAAGAAGTTCGCCTGGAGAGCAATCCAGCCGGGGCAAAAGACCGGTGAACCGACAAACGGCCAGGGCAACGGCGTGAAAAATAATTCGCAGCACGAGAACAAAAGTGAAGCCTCGGACCAACAGACTCCGGGTCCGAAAGCTCGCGCGTAAGCGGGGAAGAGAGAAAGAACATTGGATTTTTCCTGGAGTGAAGAGCAGGCGGCGTTTCGCAAGGAAGTGATTCGGTTCGCGAAGGAAGAGTTGAACGATGACGTCGCCAGGCGGGACCGCGACGAGGAGTTTCCGTTTGACTTCTGGAAAAAATGCGCTGCGTTTGGAATTCAGGGATTGCCGGTTCCGCCGGAATATGGCGGTGGCGGCGCCGACACGCTGACCACGGTCTGCGCCTTGGAAGCTCTGGGGTACGGCTGCAAAGACAACGGATTTCTTTTCTCCTTGAACGCGCACATGTGGACCACGGAGATTCCGTTGATGGCGTTCGGCACCGAAGAGCAGAAACGCCGGTACCTGCCGAAGTTGATCAGCGGGGAATGGATCGGGCTGCACTGCATGACCGAGCCGGGTTCCGGTTCGGACGCCTACAGCCTGAAGACTCGGGCGGAACGCAAGGGCGACCGCTATGTGATCAATGGCAGCAAGACGTTCATCACCAACACGATCTACGGCGATCTTTTTATTGTGTTCGCGAATGTGGATCCGTCGAAGGGCGCGAACGGAGTTACCGGGTTTCTGATCGAGAAGGGAACGCCGGGCTTGGTGGTCGGGCAGAAGTTGCACAAGATGGGGCTGCGCACTTCGCCCATGTCGGAAGTTGCGCTGGTGGATTGCGAAGTGCCGGCGGAAAATATTTTGGGCAAAGAGGGCAGCGGGCAGGCTATCTTCACGCATTCGATGGAGTGGGAACGCACCTGCATTCTGGCCAGCCATCTTGGAATGATGCAAAGGCTGCAGGAAACCTGCGTGAAGTACGCGCGAGAACGGCGGCAGTTCGGCGAGCCGATCGGAAAGTATTCCGCCATCGGCAACAAGATCGCCGACATGGAAGTACGGCTCGAAAGCGGCCGCTTGCTGGTTTACAAAGCTGCCTGGCTGAAGAGTCAGGGGCGGCATGCGTTGCGCGAGGCTTCCATGGCTAAACTTTACGTGAGTGAAGCCTGCGTGCAGAGTTGCCTCGATGCGATCCAGATCCATGGCGGTTACGGCTATATGACCGAGTACGAGATGGAGCGCGATCTGCGGGACGCAATTTCCGGCAAACTCTACTCGGGAACTTCCGAGATTCAGAGAGTGATTATTGCCGGGTTTCATGGGCTCTAAGTATTTGCAAAACCCCCCGAATCCTTGCACCTAGGACGGACATGGCATACATACTGCAGCAGCTTTTGACCAAGAGCGCGGCGCTCCATCCCGAGAAGACGGCGGTGTGGGCGCGGGGACGCAGCATCACCTACCGGGAACTCGACGAGCGTTCGAATCAGTTGGCGCATTTATTGCGGCGGCACGGAATCAAGAAGGGCGACCGCGTGGGATTGTACTTTCCCAAGTGCGTCGAGTCGGTGATCTCGATGCTGGGGGTAGTGAAGGCGGGCGCAGTTTATGTACCGCTCGATCCGCAAGCGCCGCCCGACCGCGTGGGCTACATCATCGGTAATTGCGGCATTCGCGCATTGATCACGAAAGAGGACAAGCGCCGCGGACTGGACCAATCTACGCTGGCGTTGCTGGAGTTTTGCGTAATGACGGAGGAAGCGGCGAAATCCAGCAACGGAACAAAAATAATTCCGTGGTCGATGTTGAGCGAATTTCCCGGGACCCATGCGCCGAAAGTTGTTCTTACCGAGACTGACTTAGCCTACATACTTTATACGTCGGGATCGACGGGGCGGCCCAAGGGCGTGATGCTGTCGCATCAGAATGCGCTGACTTTTGTGGAATGGTGCGCTGCGACTTTTGAAATTACCAGCGAAGACCGGCTCTCCAATCACGCGCCGCTGCACTTCGATCTCTCCGTGTTTGACGTTTACAACGCGCTGGAAGCCGGGGCCACGGTATTTTTGATCACCGAAGATCTGGCTTTGTTCCCGTCGCGACTGGCCAGCTTCATTGAGACGCAGGAGATTACGGTTTGGTATTCGGTTCCGTCGGCGCTGACGCTGCTGCTTCTGCATGCGAATTTGAATGCGGAGAAACTTTCGCGCTTGCGGCTGATTCTGTTTGCGGGTGAAGTCTTCCCCATGAAGTACTTGCGGCAACTGGCCGATCTGCTGCCGCACGTCGAATTACAGAATCTTTACGGTCCGACGGAAACCAACGTGTGCACATACTACGAGGTGGAGCGGGAGCGGCTCGTCAGCCTGGAGAAGTTGCCCATTGGGATCGCCTGCGAGAATACTGAAGTATTCGCGGTCAACGATCGGGATGAAATTGTCACCCAGCCGGGCGGAACCGGAGAACTTTACGTGCGCGGACCGGCGGTGACATACGGGTACTGGGCCGATCCGGAGAAGACCGCGAAGATGGTCGTGCCCAACCGCTTTCAGAGGAACTTCGAGGAAAAGATCTACCGCACCGGAGATTTGGTGCAGTTGGCCGAGGATGGCAACTACTACTTCTTAGGGCGCCGCGACAGCATGATCAAGAGCCGCGGTTACCGGATCGAACTGGGCGAGATTGAGAGCGCCCTGCTCAGTCACGAGGCGGTGAAAGAAGCGGTGGCGATTGCCATACCCGACGATATTGTCAGCAACCGCATCGTGGCGGTGATCGCGGCGCACGACGGCATCACCATCAAGCCATCGGAGCTGCAACAGCACTGTGGCAGCCGAATTCCGAAGTACATGATCCCGGAACTGATCGAGTTCCGCGACAGCTTGCCCAAAACTTCAACCGGAAAAATAGACCGGGTGCAACTCACGCAGGAAAGTATTCGCGCGGCCAGCCAGCCCGCATCGGAAGCAGTTTCGCAGTAACGGATTTTCGATTTCATAAGAAGACAAACGACCCAGGAGGAATCGCTCGCAATGTCCACCGTAAACCAAACACCCGTAACTCAGGCTCCAGTTCTCAAGGATCAAATTCGCGAATTTATTATGGAGAATCTGGCGCATGCCAAAGGCATTACTTCGTTTAGCGACGATGAATCGCTGATGGAGAGTGGAGTCATCGACTCGCTCGGAATTTTCCGGCTGGTCTCTTTCCTGGAAGAGGAATTGCGAGTTCGAGTCAGCGACGAAGAGATCAATGCTGAGACGCTCAAGAGTGTAAACTCGATTGAACAATTGGTTCTGAGCAAAAAGAAATAGCAACTCGACCTGGTCGATTGGCGAGGACAGGCGGCTCCCCCAGCCTCCGCGCTGCAATAAGGAAGCAATCAGACTTCCGCACGCAAGTCATGCTGGTCGGCTTTATCCGGCATGGCCCTGGGCCCTGTTAAATCTTACTTGCCAACGAGAGTGCGCTTTGAAAATAGAGACACATCTGGGCTATGAACCCCACGCAGCAGCCCCCGCTGCGATGCCGCAGTGGATCTCCGTCCCGCAGTTGGTAGCGCAACAAGCGGGTGCCCATCCTGAGGCAGTGGCTGTGGTATCAAGTTCGCAACGCTTGACTTATGCGGAACTGGATCGCAGCGCCAACCAACTCGCCCATTATCTGAGAGCCACTGGTGTGGGTGAGGAGCATGTGGTCGGATTGCATCTGGAGAGATCGCCTGCATCAGTGATTAGCGCGCTGGCTGTGCTGAAGGCGGGTGCAGCTTATCTGCCGCTCGATCCATCGCTACCGGCGGAACGGCTGCGCTACATGCTGGCGGATGCAAACGTGTCCGTGGTGATGAGCCAGGGCGCAAACGCCGAGGTGCTGCCCAAGCACACGTGGTCGGTGCTGGATTGGGAGCGCTTGCATCCTTTGCTAGACGGCTACCCGTCGGACTGCCCACGGAGCGCGGTTCCTGCCGCGAGTCTGGCGTATGTAATTTACACTTCCGGGTCGACGGGCCAGCCGAAGGGGGTTGAGGCCACGCATGGTGGGCTGCGCAACCTGATCGATTGGCACATCCGGGCGTTCGAGGTGACTGCGGCGGACCGCGCCAGCTTGCAGGCAGTAGTCGGTTTCGACGCCGCCGTCTGGGAGCTATGGCCTTATCTGGCGGCCGGAGCCAGCGTGCACATTCCACAAGGATCGGTGCGCAGCAATCCCGACGCGATTCGCGAATGGCTGCTGACCCAGAAGATCAGCATCACATTTTTGCCGACAACATTGGCGGAACAGGTGCTTCTTCTGGAGTGGCCGTCGGACACGGCGCTTCGGATCCTGCTCACTGGCGCAGATACTTTGCACCGACGGCCTTCTCCAGGGCTGCCTTTTACTCTGGTCAATAACTATGGTCCGACGGAGGGCACCGTGGTCGCGACCTCGGGGCGAGTTAAGCCCGAAGATGCCGACGGCCACATGCCATCGATTGGACGCGCCATCGATAACACGCAGATTTATATCCTGGATGAGAAGCTGCAACCGGCGCCGGAGGGCGACAGCGGAGAACTCTATATTGGCGGAGCAGGCGTAGCGCGGGGATACCGTAACAATCCCGTGCTCACGGCGGAAAAATTTGTGCGCAATCCGCTGGGTGGATCCGACCGTCTGTACCGAACCGGCGATCGGGCCCGCTTCCTGCCGAGCGGCGAGATTGAGTTCCTGGGACGCCTCGACGATCAGCTCAAGATTCGCGGTTACCGCGTGGAGCCGAATGAGATTATTCATGCGTTGAACGCGTATCCGGGAGTGCAGGCGAGCGCCGTCGCCGTGGAGGCGGACAAAGCAGAAAAGCGGCTCATCGCTTACGTTGTGTTAACACCGGGGGCCAAGGTCGACCCCACGGGATTGCGCCAGATGCTTTCCCGGCAATTGCCCGACTACATGGTCCCTGCCACGCTGGTGAGAATCGACGCTTTGCCTGTAACTGCGAACGGCAAAATCGACTATGCCGCGCTTCCCGCTCCCAGCGCCGCGAACGCTCTGGCCGATGACAAGTTTGTGGCGCCCCGCACCATGGTGGAAGAGCGTCTGGCGGGCCTTCTAAGGCCGCTGCTGCACGTGGACCGGGTCAGTGTGAAAGACAACTTCTTCCTGTTGGGCGGCCATTCACTGTTGGGAACACAGTTGATTTCGCGAATAAGCGAGTCCTTCGGAGTGGAACTCAGCCTGCTCAACCTCTTCGATCATCCCACGCTGGAAGAAATGTCGGTAGAAGTGGAAAAGCTCATTCTCGCCAAAGTCGAAGCCATGAGCGCGGAGGACCGGCGCGCGCTGTCGCAGTTTGCGTTCGAGGGGAATCAGTAGTGTCTCCGGGAGCCGAGTCCGTTGCCCGCGTAGAGAACGACGACGCGGCGTTGAGTCTTTACCATCTGCTCGATCCTGCAGTTCTGGCCAATCCCTATCCCTTATTTCACCGTCTGCGCCGGGAAGATCCGGTGCATTGGGATCCGTTCCTACATGCCTGGGTGGTGACCCGCTACGCTGACGTGCTCGAAGTGCTGCATACTTTCGCAGCCGATCGCACACCCACGCCCGAACAACTCGCGTCCATGGGACTGGCACAAATGGCTCCTTTGGCGCAGTTGATGGTGAAGCAGATGCTTTTCATGGACGCATCGGCCCACACTCGTCTGCGCGGACTGGCGTCGCAAGCCTTCACACCTGCCCGCATTGAAACCCTCCGCGCACATATCCAGGAGATCGTCGAGGATCTGCTCGACGCGGTACAGGGCCGCGGATCGATGGATGTGATCGCCGATCTGGCGGAACCGCTGCCGGCGATCGTGACCGCTGAGATGCTGGGTCTTCCCGTGGAAGACCGGCATCGACTGAAAGCCTGGTCGGCGAACTTCGCGGAGATGTTGGGAAACTTTCAGCACAATCCCGACCATGCCACTCGCATGCTGAAAACGGTGGATGAGATGACTGCGTACTTCCGCGACGCCGTACAAGAAACGAAGCGGCATCCCAGGGAAGGGTTGATCCACTCGCTGCTCTCCGCCGAGATTGAGGGCGACCGATTGACGGAAGAGGAAGTCGTGGCCAACACGATCATCACCATGGTGGGCGGGCAGGAGACAACCACAAATCTGATCGGGAATGGTGTGCTCACCCTGTTACGGCATCCCGACCAAATGAGAAAACTGCGCGGCGATCTGTCTCTGACCGCTTCTGCCGTGGAAGAGATGTTGCGCTTCGAAAGCCCGAGCCAGCACACGGCGCGGCTGGCTCCCAGTGATCGTCCATTAGGGGGTAAACAGATTCGCAAGCGGCAGGCGGTGATTGCGGTGATGGCCGCGGCTAATCGGGATCCAGAAAGATTTCCCGAGCCGGACCGTTTCGACGTGACGCGCGCCGACAACCGCCATCTCGCATTCGGCTATGCCGCGCACTTTTGTTTCGGTGCGCCGCTGGCGCGCATGGAAGGTCAAGTCGCATTCATGACCTTGCTGCGGCGATTTGAACATATCCAACTTGTGCCGCAGGATCTGGTTTGGCGCACGAATCTTGGTTTGCGCGGGCTCACGTCGCTCAAGGTCAACTTCGAAGTTTCCGGATCGGTTGTCTCGCGCCCCGCGCAGGAGAAGAACCAACGATGAGCGCAGGACGCCAGAATTTTTCCAGCGGGCCGCGCAATTCTGCCGGGATGACGGATGCCGAACGTCATCGCATTCTGGTGGAGTGGAACAACACGGACAAACCGTATCCCGCGGATAAGTGCGTGCATGATTTGGTGGAAGCGCAGGCGCAAGAGAATCCCGGCGCGCTCGCTGTGGTCCAGGAAGGGCGCCAGCTCAGCTATCAAGAGCTGAACGTACGGTCCAATCAGTTGGCGCGACTTCTGCGCCAGAAAGGCGTGGGCTGCGACGTTCCGGTGGCAATCTGCCTGAAGCGGTCGCTGGAACTTCCAGTCGCATTACTGGCGATTCTCAAAGCGGGCGGCGCTTGTGTGCCGCTCGATCCGGACTATCCCAAGGATCGCTTGGCCCACATTTTAGGAGACTCGCGCGCGCCGGTCCTGATTACGCAGCGGGGACAGCATTCCGCCCTGGGCGACGTGCAAGCAGATGTTCTGTATCTCGATGCAGACTGGAAGATTCTTTCCGGCCAGGGCCGGGAAAATCTTCCTCCGGTCACCAAGCCGGACAATCTCGCCTACATTATTTACACTTCGGGCTCGACCGGAAAACCGCGCGGCGTGTTGCTGACGCATCGCGGACTGGTGAACCACGGAGTCGCGTCGATTGATCTTTACGGAATCGAGCGCAGCGACCGGGTGCTGCAGTTTTCCTCGATCGGCTTTGACATTGCGGTGGAAGAAATCTTTCCTACATGGTTTGCCGGAGCCACCGTAGTTTTGCGCAGCGACCAAATGTCGCTGGCCGCCACGGATTTCCTGCACTGGATCAAGCAACAGCGAATCACAGTACTCGATCTGCCTACGGCCTACTGGCATGAACTGGTACACGAGTTGGCGGAATCGCATGAGAAGTTGCCGGAACGATTGCGGCTGGTGATTGTCGGCGGGGAAAAAGCTTCGGCATCAGCCTATGCATCCTGGTTGAAGGCTGGCGGAAAGCACGTTCGCTGGGTTAATACTTATGGCCCTACCGAAGCCAGTGTGATTGTCAGTGCGTACGAGCCCGATCCTTCACAACCATTTCCCGAGAACCTTCCGATCGGGCGTCCCATCGCGAATGTTCGTTTGTATGTTCTCGATTCCGAGTTGCAGCCGGTAGGGGTTGGCGAGCCCGGCGAATTGCATATTGGCGGCCCCGGGGTTGCTCGCGGATATTTGAACCATCCCGAACTCACGGAAGCAAAGTTTATTGCGGATCCTTTTAGCCAGGATGGTGACGCACGTTTGTACAAAACCGGTGACCTGGTTCGGTACCTGCCCGATGGCAACATCGAGTTCCAGGGACGGATCGATTTTCAGGTGAAGATCCGCGGCTTTCGCATTGAACTGGGAGAGATCGAGGCAGTGCTGGAGAAGCATCCCGGAGTGGCCCAGGCAGTGGTGACGGCGCGAGAAGTGAATGGTGAAAAGCGTTTAGCCGCATACATTGTCGCATTGCCGAACACAGTCACGGCAGGCGAACTGCGGCGCTACTTAAAGGATCTGCTGCCGGAATACATGATGCCGGCGGATTTTGTTTTTCTGAAATCATTTCCCCTGACTCCCAACGGCAAAGTGGATCGGAGGGCTTTGCCTGCGCCTGCGCCGTCGGACCCGCGCGAAAGTGAGGGTTTTGTCGCGGCCCGCGATGAATTTGAAACCCGCATGGTCAGCTTGTGGGAGCATGTTTTGAGCAAGCGGCCGATTGGCGTGCGGGACAACTTTTTTGAGTTGGGCGGCCATTCTCTTCTGGCGGTGCGGCTGACGAGCCGCATCGAAAAACAGTTTGGCAAGAAATTAACTATCACGGCGCTGATTCAGGCTCCGACGGTGGAGAGTCTGGTTTCGCTTTTGCGAGGAGGATATTCCTCGTCGTCGCCGCTGGTGCCGCTGCAGACCGCTGGGTCGAAACCAATATTTTTCTTTGTTCATGGACTGGGCGGAACCGTCATGCGCTTCCACGAGTTGGCGCGGCACATGGTTCCCGACCAGCCTTTTTACTGCTTCCAGGCTCAGGGGATGGACGGGAAGCTGCCCTGCCTGGACCGCGTCGAAGATATGGCTGCTTTGTATTTGGAGCACTTGCGCGCCGTCCAGCCGCAAGGCCCATATTTTCTAGGCGGCTATTCGTTTGGCGGACTGGTCGCGCTCGAGATGGCACGGCGCCTCGTCGAACGGCAGGAAGAAGTAAGAGCGCTGACTTTGGTCGATACCTATCTTCCGGCGCCGAAAAATGGGCAGTCTTTGTTAGAAAAGTTCTTCGGGCTCTCGACCGAACAAAAGCTGGCTTATCTGAAGAAGCGATTGACTCGTTATGGGCGTGGCATTAAGAGAAGGATCGATGCGCTTTCTCTTCCCAGGGCGATCAAGGACGTGCGTGAAGCTTGTGCAGTGGCTGAAGAGAGATATCGGCCCCAAGTGTACCCCGGTTGCGTGGTGCTGTTTCGCGCCAGTGAAAAGGCATTGCGCGGGTTGGACGATCCCCAAGAAGGCTGGCGTCAGTATGCCGCGGGCAGGATCGAGGTCCGCGAAATCGATGGAGATCACGGTAACATTTTGAACGAGCCGCAAGTGAAACAGTTGGCGGAGGAGATACGCTCGCGGTTGGAGAAGGCGCAGGCGGAATTGTCGAACGAGGCCGTGCCCTCGTTGAGTTCCAGCTAGCTTACATCAGACGATACGCCGCCGGTTCCGGCCTGGCGGCTAACGGTAGAGCGAAATGTCCGGGATTCAGGAGATCTTTAGTGCCGGTGCTCAGTTCACGCAAGCCAACAGAAGATGTAGTCGAGGAAGTGAGCGGAGAAGCGGAGCGGATTTCTCCGTTCAGCCGCGATTTTATCCTCAAGAAGTTTATCCCCTGGGTGACCAAGGGTGGATTGGCAATTCTCGACTACGGTCTTTTTTCCGGCTCGAATTTTCTACTGGGAATTTTACTCGCCCGCTGGATGGCGCCGGAACAGTACGGCGCGTATGCTCTGGCTTTTAGCATCTTTATTCTGGTGACGTTTCTGTACCAGGCGCTTGTACTCGAACCGCTTTCAGTCTTCTCCGGCACTGCCTACCCCAATAACCTTCGCGGCTATCTGCAATCGAACGTATGGTTGCACTGGGGGATTTCGCTCGTCGTCTGTCTGGCACTGGGTGGAACGGCTGTTGCCGCGCGGGTTTGGTGGCATTCGCCGGTTTCGGCCATGGCTTTCGCAGGCATGACCGTGGCCGCTCCCTTCATCCTTATTCACGCGCTCGGACGCAGGAGTTTTTATCTCAAGTTGTCCCCGGGCCCCGCTGCGTTTGGCTCCGCTTTCTACTGTGCGTTCGTTGTGGGCGGATCTTTTCTGGTTTACAAGCTGGGATGGCTTTCCGCCTTCACGGCGTATCTGGTAATGGGATTGGCTGCGCTGGTCGGCGGCGTGATCATGTTGTTCCAGTTGAACGCGAAACTGGAACCGGCCACCGCCAAGGTTCACTTAAGCGCTACATGGGGCAAGCACTGGGAATACGGCAAGTGGGCGTTGGCAACCTGCATCGTCGGCTGGATTCCGACGTATGTGTACATTCCATTGGTCAGCAAGTTTTCCGGGTTAGCCGTGGCCGGCGAATTAAGGGCATTGATGAACCTGGGCGGTCCTGTGCTGCAGACTTACGCGGCACTTTCCATGCTGTTTCTGCCCCTGGCGGCGCGGGTGCAAAGCACACAGGGACGACGCGGAGCTTCCGGCCTGACATTTAAGCTCACTGCTCTTTTCGTGGCGGGCGCCGTCGCTTACTGGGCGGTGCTGATTCCGCTGCGCCGTCCGCTGTTCCACATGCTGTACGCCGGCAAGTATATGGATGCCTCTTCTTTGCTTCCGCTATTCGCCGCTGAAACCATTGTATGGAGTGCCGCACTGGGGCCGGCCATTCTGCTGCGTGCTATGGAATCGCCTCGGTCTCTGTTCTTTGCCAATGGTGCGGCCAGCGTGGTTGCCTTGGTCTTCGGCATTCCAGCGACGCGCTTCTTCGGGTTGCGCGGGGTGATCTGGAGCATGGTCCTGGCAAATGTGCTTTACGTTCTGGTTGCGTTTGTCATGCTGGGACGCAAAGTGTCGACGCTGAAAACAGTTGAGCCTGAATTCAACATGCCCTTGCCGGTGGAAGAGAGCGCGTTCTGAGCGGAGCTGTTGACGGTAACTTGCCGAGCCATCCTTACATGCGCCCATTGAAAATTATCTCCGTCCACAATCGCTACCTTCAGCCGGGAGGAGAGGACCAGGTGTTTGAGTCCGAGGCGCGGCTGCTCACCAAGTGCGGGCATCAAGTGACGCAGGTGCAAGAGCAGACCACCTATCCGGACGGGGTGGTGAAAAAACTCGGCGTTGCGGTCGATTGCATTTGGTCCAGGAAATGGTATCGCGAGTTCCGGCAAATGCTGCAGAGCACGCGGCCCGACGTGGTGCACATTCACAACTTCTTTCCACTGATTTCTCCGTCGGTTTATTATGCCTGCCGCCGGGAAGGGGTTCCGGTGGTGCAAACGTTGCACAATTACCGGCTGATTTGCGCTTCGGCTGAACTGTATCGCGACGGCAAAGTTTGCGAGGAGTGCCTGCACCACGGTCTTCGGCGCGGCGTGCGCTACGGATGCTACCAGGGTTCGAAGCTGGGGACAGCCGCACTCAGCCTCATGCTGGGAGTGCATCGCCGCTTGCGCACGTGGAACAACCTGGTGGACTGCTACATTGCGCTCACCGAGTTCGCGCGTAACAAAATGATCGAGGGTGGCCTGCCAGCGGATCGAATTCGAGTTAAGCCCAACTTCGTGCTTCCGGATCCAGGTCCACGAGAGGCAGGTCCACGAGAGGCGGGTTCACGAGATGCGGCTTCGAAAGAGTCAGGCTCAAAGGGAGGAAGCGCTGGGTACGCGTTGTTTGTAGGACGATTGGTGAAAGCCAAAGGCGTGCTCTCCATGATGAAGGCTTGGGAGCACATGCCTCGACACATCCCCCTCATGATCGCAGGAGATGGCCCTTGCCGGGAGCAATTGGAATCGGAACTGAAAGGTGGAAAGCTGCCATCCGTTACGTACCTCGGCAGGCTCTCACGGCCTGACACGCTGGCTACGATGAAAGGAGCGCGGTTCCTGGTCTTTCCCAGCGAGTGGTATGAGGGATTCCCGGTCACGATAGCCGAATCGTTTGCATGCGGAGTTCCGGTGATTTGCTCGCGCCTGGGATCGATGCAGGAAATCGTCACCGATGGCCTCACTGGATTGCACTTCGAGGCAGGCGATGCGGAGGATATGGCGAAGAAAGTGCAATGGGCGTGGGAACATCCTGAAGAGATCGATACCATGGGGCGCTTGGCCCGGCGGGAGTTCGAAACAAAATATACGGCATCGCGAAATATTGAAATGCTGGAAGAGATTTATGAATTTGCCATTGCCTCGCGAAACAAGATGATGGACTTAGCTGAGCCGCAGGTCCTGCAGGTTTAGAGTATCGGCGTTTACTCGGGTTTGAATCGAAACTCGCGAGGCGTCATCCGAGAGCTGTATCGAAAAGCATGTCCGAAACAGTGCTCACAGAAGCGAAGCGGAAGCAGTTGCTGGAAGCGTATCTGCAGATGCGTCCGGAGAGTTTTCCGGCCGCCACACAATCGGCAGCGGCGCCGCGTAGGGATAACTCCGCGCTCCCACTTACCTTCGCACAACAGCAGCTTTGGCTGCACGCGCAACTTGCGCCGGACACATCGCTCTATAACGAGCCGCTGACGGTGCGCCGCAACGGGCCTTTGGATGTTTCCGCGCTCGAGCGCAGCTTCACCGAAATCGTCCGGCGTCATGAAGCCTGGCGAAGTACTTTCCATGTGGCTGATGGTGAACCGGTACAGCGAGTGGAGGCGCCGTTTGAAATCAAGTTGCCGTTGATTGACCTGCGCCACATGCCTCGGGCGGAGCGGGAGGGCGAAGCTCTTCGCATAGCAGCCGAGGACGCTCGCCAGCCCTTCGACTTAGCGCACGGCCCGCTCTTCAGGACTAAGTTAGTTTGCCTGGAGGACGAAGAGTATCGTCTGTTCGTAACTTTGCATCACCTGGTCTTCGATGGCTTCTCAGGCTATCGCGTTTTTCTTCCTGAGTTGGTGGCTTTGTATCATGCGTTTTCCCAGGGTGAACCTTCTCCGTTGCCTGATTTGCCATTTCAGTTTGCGGACTACGCCCTCTCGCAAAAAGGATGGCTAGGGAGCGAAGCTCTGGCGGGGCAGATGGATTATTGGAGACATCAACTGGCAGGCGAGTTGCCCTCCTTGCAGCTGCCGACTTCGAGAACGCGGCCCGCGATGCAGACTTTTGGTGGCGCCATGCGGACGTTCTCTTTACCGGCGTCGCTGAGCGATGCGGTTCGCCAGCTTAGCAGGCGGGAGGGCGTGACTCTGTATATGACGTTGCTCGCGGCGTTTAACGTTCTTCTGCAACGTTATAGCGGGCAGGAAGACATCCTGATTGGAAGCAATACGGCGGGCCGGAATTATGCGGGCAGCGAAAAGCTTTTAGGCTATTTTCTCAACACCATTGTTTTACGCACCGATCTTTCCGGGAGTCCAACTTTCCGCCAGGTGCTGGATCGAGTGCGGGGCACGACCGTGGAGGCCCTATCGAATGACGAAGCTCCTCTCGACCGTCTGGTCGCGGAACTTCATCCGCAGCGCGATGTAAACCGGAATCCATTGTTTCAGGTGTTGTTCTCACTGGAACCTCCAGTAAAAAATGTAGAACCTGGATGGGATATCACATGTATCGACGTCGAGACTGGAACCACCAAATTTGAGTTGTGTTTAGTATTGGACGATCGTCCCGAAGGATTGCTCTGCCGTTTTATTTACAACACCGGCCTGTTCGATGACGATGCGATTTTGCGCATGGGGAGCCACTGGCAAACATTGCTGGAATCGATCGTCGCCGATCCGGGCCAGCAGATCGGCAAGTTGCCGCTGCTGACGGATGCGGAACGCCACAAGATTCTTGTCGACTGGAACGATACCGCGAAGCCGTATCAGCTGCGTGCAGTACATGAACTGTTCGAGGCGCAGGTGCAAAATACACCGGAAGTGATGGCCGTTAGGTGCGGGGCGAAGCAGTTGACGTTCCGAGAACTCAACCAGCGCGCCGATCGACTCGCCGATCATCTGCGGACGCTGGGAGTAGGTCCCGACATTGCGGTAGCGATGTGCTTGGAGCGCTCGGCGGAAATGATTGTCGGCATTCTCGGGATTCTGAAGGCCGGTGGCGCTTACGTCCCGCTCGATCCTGCGTACCCTGCGGAGCGAATCGAATTCATGAGGGCCGATTGTGGCGCTATTGTGCTGCTCACGACGTCGGACACTGCCGCTGCCCAGTTCTCCTCTGCATCTCGCGGAATGCGCACCGTCTTTCTTGATTCCGCCAATTGGCAGGTTCCAGTCGCCTCGCGGCGGCGGGCTCAGGCTTCCGCGAGTCTCGATGATCTGGCCTACATAATTTACACGTCGGGTTCTGCTGGCGGGCCCAAGGGAGTGCAGGTAACTCATCGCAATCTCGCCCACTCCAACCACGCCCGCCTCAATTACTACACCGATCCGGTAAAGAGCTTTCTCCTGCTTTCGTCCTACGCTTTTGACAGCTCCGTCGCCGGAATTTTTCATGCGCTCACCAGCGGTGGAACCCTCGAGATTCCACCTCCCGGTGACTCTGGTTGGGCGCCTGAGCAACTTGCCACTTTAATTGCGGAGAGGCACGTCACCCACGTCCTGACCTTTCCCAGCCTCTATGGCGACTTGTTGGAGCATGCGGGGGCTGCACAACTGGCTTCGCTGCGTTGCGTGATTGTTGCGGGCGAGGCTTGTCCGCGGCAGTTGGTGGACGCTCACTACCGCGTTCTGCCGCAGGCGTCTCTGTTCAACGAGTACGGCCCGACGGAAGCGACGGTGTGGAGCAGCGTGTATGAGTGCGAACCGGGAGAGACCGGGCCCACGGTTCCTATCGGCCGCCCCATCACCAACACGCAACTCTACGTGCTTGATCGAAATTTACAGCCCGTGCCGTTCGGGGTGTCAGGAGAGCTGTACATCGGCGGCGACGGAGTGGCGCGAGGCTATGTAAATCGACCCGACCTGACTGAGCTGAATTTCATTCCAAATCCTTTCGCCGAAGCGCCCGGCGCTAAGCTTTATCGCACCGGTGACTTGGTCCGTCATCTGGCCGACGGAAACCTCGAATTTCTAGGGCGTGCGGATCAGCAAGTGAAGATCCGCGGTGTGCGCATCGAACTCGGGGAGATCGAAGCGGCGCTGGCGGCGTACCCGGATATCCGGGAAGCGGCGGTGATTACGCAACGCAACGGATCGGGCGATCCCAAGCTGGCGGCCTTTGTGATCGCCCGCGCCGAGCACTCGACTTCCAGCAACGAACTGCGAGCTTTTTTGAAAAACACTTTGCCTGGCTACATGGTGCCCACGGCGTTCCATTTCCGGGAGAACCTTCCGCGCACGCCGAATGGAAAAGTCGATCGCCAAAAGCTGATGGCCGAAAGTGCCGCCGGGGAAAACACAAGACACGAACTCACTGTCCCTCGTAACGACATCGAGAAGCGGCTGCTCGTGATCTGGAAGAGCGTTCTTGGCACCCACAGTGAAGACGTCGGGCAGGATTTCTTCGAACTGGGCGGACACTCCTTGCTTGCAGCCAAGCTGTTAGCGCGCATTGAAAAAGAATTCGGCAGGTCCCTATCGCTTGCCTTCGTATTTCAATCGCCGACCATCGAGCAGATGGCGGAATCACTGCTCAGCGCCGGACAAACTCTGCGAGAGCGCGTGATCGTCGCGATCCAGCCGAAGGGATCTCTGCCGCCGCTGTTTTGGGTTCGCGGCGGTCCGCGGTTTCGTCTGCTGGCGCAGAAGTTGGGGCCTCATCAACCGTTCCTCGGACTCGACTTGCCCTTCACCGATGGCAACAGGTTGCCGGTTCCTTACAGGTTTGAAGACATCGCCGCGTTGCTGATCAGGGTGATGCGTGAAGTGCAACCCAAGGGACCCTATTATCTTGGCGGCTTGTGCGTAAACGCGGTCATCGCTTATGAAATCGCGCAGCAACTGGTTCGGGACGGCGAGGAAGTAGCGCTGCTGGCCATGCTGGACGCTCATAATCAGGCCTACTACAAAAATCCCTTCAAGGACGGCCGCTATTCCTCGCGCATTAAATATCATTTGTCCAATCTGCTGAAGCTGGACGCGAGCGAGACTTCCGCCTATCTGCTGGACCGGTTGGACGAAGCCAGAAGAAAAATCGAGCGGGTAGCTTGGCGGCTTACTTCCGACCATACGGGCGAAGAGCGCCTGCGCAATACGGATTCCATTGTTCACCCCGCATTCAGCCGCTATGAACCGCAGCCGTATCCTGGAAAGATTGTGCTGCAGCAATCCAGTGAGTGGCCGATCGGTCCTTACTTCGATTTCAAACTGGGATGGAAAGATCTGGTCGCGGGCGGCATCGACTTCTATTCAATTCCTGGTAATCACCCCTCGATGTTCACCGAACCCAACGTGAACCTCGTCGCGGAGAAGTTGAGTGGCTATCTCAAGCTACCCGCGGCGATTCATAGAAGTGCGGCCTCCAAGTCAAAGCTGTAAAGTTTCCGCCGTAGTTTCTTCCTCCGTTTCCAGGCCCGCGCAGTTTTTCTGCCCGATTACCTTCCGTTTGTTTCTCTGCCGATTCGCCTTTCATTCCCCTTCCATCGCTACATTCTTCGATCCAAATCTTTCATGGAATGGCCTTTAGAAACGTCGGGACAATGAGCTAATCCCGGCTCGTTGTTGTCCGGCGGTAACCGTGACTTGGCGCGGCTTTCGGCTAATCTCGGGACATCCCAGGCGTGAGCCAACGGAGCCCCAAGATGCGCAAGTCGTCCCCTATTACGATCCTTGCATTATCTGTCGTGGTTCTTGGTCTTTTCGTCTTGGCAGGTTGTAGCGGAGTTTCTACCCCAGGGTCCTCAGGCAGCAGCGGTAGCGGAGGCACGGGCAACGGGGGATCTGGGGGCGGCGGAAACGGCGGCGGCGGTGGTCAAAGTGGCGGAGGCACAGGAGCAGATTTCTACGTGGCAACCGACGGAAACGATTCCTGGTCGGGAACTCTTGCCGCGCCGAATGCCCGCAACACCGACGGTCCGTTCGTCACGATTGCGAAAGCTCAGACGGCTGTGCAAGGGATTCTGAGTAATCCTCAAGGGCGGACTCAGACCATCCTTGTCCAAATCCGACAGGGAACGTATTTCCTCGCGCAATCATTATCCTTCACGGCGGCGGATTCGGGTACATCGCAACTGCAGGTGAACTGGGAAAACTATCCAGCAGAAACTCCGTTGATTAGCGGAGGCTTGCAGTTGGGCGCAGGTTCGGGACTAAGCTGGCAGAATGTCAGCGGGAACGAGTGGCAGGTTTCGTTGCCGGCGTCGACACAGTATTTCGAACAACTCTTCTACAACCAGCAGCGGCGGTTGCGGCCGCGCCTCGGCGGATCTCTGGGAACGTACTATCGCGTGGCCGCGACCATTTATCTTGCCGGTTCATCTTCCGGCCCTGCGCCCGATCCCAACTGCTCGGTCTATGTTAGTGGAAGCGGATGGGAATGTTTCGATCGATTTCAGTACAGTCCCAGCGATCCCATCAGCGCAAGTTGGACGAATCTTAATTCGCCTTATCCGGCGGGCGACATAGAAGTTTATGACTTCGAAAAGTGGATGGTTGCGAAGTTACGAATCAAGTCAATCGATACAACCAACAACATCATTTACTTTACCGGGCCGACTTACCAGGAAAATCCAGATTTTGGCTTCATCGCGACTCACCGGTATGTTGTCGAAAACGTGAAAGATGACTTAACACAGGCGGGACAGTGGTTCCTGGATCGCTCGACAACGCCTTGGACGCTCACTTATCTGGCGAACACGGGAGAGAATCCTACCACCGACTCTGTGATTGTTCCCCAGGCTTCGCAGGTGATGGTTGCCAACGGATTGCAGTACGTTACCTTTACTGGCCTGACTTTCGAGCATGACAATTTTATCGTGCCTGCGGTGGGATATCCGTCACCAAGGCAAGACCCGGGCATCACCGGAGCATTGACCTGCCAGAATTGCCAGAACGTGACTTTCAATGGCGACATTGTCACGCAGACCTCAGGCGGCGGAATCGAACTGTATACCAACAATGCTAGCGCCGCGACAGCCAATAATCTGGTTGAAAATGCCGGGCTCTATGACTTGGGCGCTTTCGGAATTCGGGTGGGATTGCCCGGGGTGTACACCGATACTGACGCCAATGTCCCACACAACACGACGGTTCAGAACACGCTGATTGCCAGCTATGGCAGAGTCTTTCCCAGCGCGATTGGCCTGTTGCAAGGCGACGGACACGACAACACTTACACGCAGAACGATATTTATGACGGGTATCATAGCGCGGTTGAGGTGTGCGCGCTGGGCTGTCCGTGGGGTTCGCAGGGCTCCCACGGATCTTTCAATAACATTACAGAATTCAACCATACTTACAACGTCGGGCAAGGCATGACCGATGACATAGGGTGCATCTACTACAACACCGGCGGTCCGAATCATTACGGCACCGGAAACAAAATTCTGAATAACAAATGTCACGATGTGACCGACGCATCGACGCAGGATGCCGACGGATATGGGGGGCAGGGAATGTATCTGGATGCGGAAACCGCCGGAGTTACGGTGGAGAACAACCTGGTTTACCGCGTCTCGTCGCAAACCATGAACATGTCGAACGGCCCGGCGCAAGCCGGTGCGCCGAACATCATTCAGAATAATATCTTTGCTTACGGACGGATGGGTATCTTTGGATTGAGCGCACCGTACGCGAGCAACAGCTGTCCAACCGCTCCGATTTTGGAATTCAATGCGATGGACAATATTGCATATTTCGACAAGACATCCACCGACGGATTCAGCGTACAAAAAGGATGCACGTATGCGTGCGGCTTTTCCTACACACAATTCCAGACGCTGAGCGGTAATCTGTACTGGCGTACCGATGGTGCATTCGCCAGCGATACGAAGGCCTTTCACATCCAGCCCAATCCGTCTTCGCCACTGTGTGACACGCTGAACACTTCGAAGACGGACTGGAACTACTACACCTTCGCTGGCTGGCAGGCAGTGGGCGAAGATGTGCAAGGCACGGCCGAGACGAATCCTGGATTTGCGAATGCGACGTATCCGACAGACGATTACACTCTATCGAGCGCACCATCGGCTGGATTTGTGGTGTTCGATCCAAGCCAGGCCGGAAGGCAGAGCGCAGTGATTCAGGCTCCAACTATATCGCCCACCTTTGCAACCGCACCGCTGAACCCGGCGACAGACTACTAATACACTTACTAACTTACGGCAAATAGATCGGCCGCCAGCTCTTCGGACTTTAATTACTTTCCGAGATGCCGGCGGCCGTTTTCTAAGACTGACCGTTCCAGCTTGCCGTTGCTTACGGCTGCAGGAACCAGGGCGTCGTCGTTTGATCGCTCTTGAAGAACGTGGTCAACAGTCCGGCTTCTTTATTTCTTCCTGTGGCGTCAGAATGGAGACCATCGCTGCTGTAATCCTGGCAATCCCAGGTTAGGCCGTCGTCACGACCGAGCAATCCGTTAGCCCAGGTATAAGGTCCCCACAGTAGCAGTGGAGCCATGACCGGACCATTCGCCGGGTTGTTATTAAGCGCCGGATTGCCGTTGATCTGATCCGCAATCACATTTTGTACGGCCAGCCCAAACTCGTATGCATCAGGTTCTGGATAACTGTTCGTAGCCCCGTAGCCGCCATAGTGAAGGCCAGTGATATAGACCAGTTGAAGGTTGGGGAAGTAAGTATGCATGTCCTGGAGGATCGAGATCAGATCATTTTCCTGGTCCTGCATATCTGCGGGGTAAATTCCGTTCGGATCGCTGTGCGGCATCATGAGAAACGCCGCGACAACCTGATTGGCGGTCAAGTTCTGATACGGCAGGTAGAAATTTGTGATGGTCGCCCAGGTTCCGCTGGTCGGTGAGGTCCAGTCGGGCGAATCCGTACCATCGATGGCGGCGTTCACCAGTACCAGCTTGGAATTCAGGGTGGGATCGACCGCTTCCATGGGGCCGAACTCATCCCACATGGTTCGCGTGATGGAAACTCCTACCGAAATAAGGGCATAGTTGCCGCTGGGATCGGGTTGACCATTGGCATTGAGCGGGCCGATGTTTTGGGCATCGCTGAGAGCCGTAGCCAACTGAGCGGGTGGAGGCGTGTTTTGGCCATTGGGATATAACCCTCCCTCATAACCAAGATAGGTTCCTGTCCCTAAGTCAGTAAGTGCGACCAGGGGATTATTTGTGCCGGCTACGTCCGCACTGATATTGCTGCACTGAGCGCCTGTTATATAAGCGGCGACTGGCAGCGTAAGCACTGCGGTGGCAGTATTCGGTGGGGTGCTGGAGTCCGTCACTTTCGCGGTGAAGGAGTAGTTTCCTACTTTGACCGTAGAGGCCGTCGTTCCGGTAATCGAACCAGTGGCCGACAGCGTTAAACCGCTGGGCAGAGTGCTGCCCGAAGCTAGACTCCAGGTGAAATTTCCTTTACCGCCCGTGGCCGCCAGGTTCGCCAGATAGGACGCATTCTGGTTAACGAAAGGTAGTGTCGGGAAACTCGTGATGGTCAGAGAACTGGGAGTGGTTCCAGTACCAGTGTGGCTCACCGTCAGACCTGGGATAATATCCATCCCCAGATACGTGGCGTTCGTGTAGGAAACGGCCTGTGTAGGCGTGAAGTTGACTTGGAATGAAAACGACGTGCTGGGTTGAATTGCGACTGATGTGGTGTAGCCCGTATAGCTGAAGGGCGGTTCATTTGTCACGGATGACAAGTGGAAAGCAGCCTTGCCCGTGTTGGTGACGGTGACGGTTTGCGTAGCTGTCGTCCCAAGGGGAGTGTTGGGGAAGGCGATGACGTTCGGCGAAACGCTGGCGGCGGCGGTGGTTGTAACACCGGTACCGGTCAAGGTTACGATCGAAGGATTACTAATTCCCTCGATCGAGACGGAAAGCTGTCCGCTATAAGCCTGAGCCGCCCCAGGAACAAACTTGATGCAAAAAGTTTGGGTTTGCGCTGGCGAGAGCGTTTTCGGAGCGTAACCGTACTGCAACTGGAAAACCATGAACGGCGTAAGAGCAAAACTGCTCACGGTCAGGCTCGTTGTGCCTGTATTTGTAACCACTACTGGCTGACAGGTCGACTGCAATCCCACGTTTTCGCTCGGGTAGGCAATCGAAGTGGGAAGGACGGTGTAGCTGACGTTGGCGGGTGCTCCGGTGCCCGTCAGGATTAGTTTCTGCGGGCTAGTGACATCGCTATCGGTAATGGTGACATTGGCGGTCAAGGTTCCGATCGCTAGGGGAGTGAAGGTGACAGTAATGGTGCAACTGGAGTTCGCCGCGAGGCTGCTGCCGCAGGTGTTGGTTTCGGTAAAGTCGGCAGGGTCGGTTCCACCGACGGCAATACTTGTAATCGTTATGGCAGTCTTCCCCAGATTGGTCACGGTTGCGGTTTGTGGAGTGCTACTCGTACCAACTGCGGTTGAGGTAAAGGTCAAACTGGGTGGGGCGAGCTTCACGGCGGTACCACTCCCGCTCAGGGCCGAGGTCTGCGTGCCAGCGCCGTCCACGACGCTCAACGTCGCCGACTGAGTGCCTTCCGCGGTTGGCTTAAATTCAACAGAGATCGTGCACGTGGCGCCCGCGGCCAAAGACAAGCCGCAGGTTTTCGCAGAAATCGGGAACTCCGCGGACTCGGTTCCGGTCACGGACACGCTGGAAATTGTCAGTGTGGTGCTGCCGGTATTGGTGAGGGTCGCCGTCTTAGGCTGACTGGTCGAGCCGATCGCGATAATGCCCCACGATAAAGTCGCAGGCTTCAGAGTTGCGGAGCTCGCTGGGAGTAACACGCCGTAAGCATCGACGTCGGTCTGTGTTCCGATGTAGACCCGGCCATTGGCGACCAGGGGAACCATAAACTTGGTTTCTAAACCAGGCGTATCGCGGTTAGCGTTTTGCGCGCTGCTGTAGAGCAGAGTCCCGACGTTGGTTGCGCTATAGGCGAGAAGCAATGGCGACTTCTTGCCGATTTGAGTATCCAAGCTCTCCTGCCGTTCCGCGGCCCAAACAATGCCGTTGCTCGTACCGTTCGCGGAGATCGATGGCGTTGCTCCGTCTGGCAACACGGAGGGAGACATTGCGGCGGGCGGAGTTACCAGCTGCCCGTTGCTCAACGTGTACTGCTTCAAGTAATCGCCGATGCCGGAGCTGGCTGCGACTCCGGACAGATAAACGTAGCTGGTGCTGCCGGCGTTGAAGTAGGCGGGATTTGACCAGTACCCGAAGGGAGCACCCTCGATTTCTTGCGGGATCAGATCCTGATTGCCGTCGTTGTACTCGCCCATGTGGCCGGTGTCATAGTCGATCACGTAAACGGGCGCGGCATAGACGCCGCCGGACCAGAGGTCGCAAGGCGTTCCGCCCTTGCCAGACAAGATAATCTCATCGGGATAGGGGCCAGGTTGTTTGGGCAGAATAAGCGGGCCGCCTGAACCCAGATCCACATCGTGACCGCCGCGGCATGCTTGGTCCATCGGAGTGAAGTAGTCCACCACTTGCAGCGAACTATTCAGTTTCACCAAACTATCGCCGTAGTCATCCTTAGTGGTGTTATAGACGTCGAACGCGGCGTCGGACGTGGCGAAATAGATGTTACCTTCCGGATCGGCGGTCAGACCAGCTCCGCTCTGCCAGATGTTCGAGTTGGTGCTATTGGGGGATGCATTGAAGACGTAAAGCTGAGCCAGAGTTGTGGCGTTATAACCCAATACCCAGCCGTGGTAGTTGCCGTAGGGAATGTAGATGACGCCGTTCATCAGCAGCAATCCGGGCCGCTGAAAGGTATGGTACGCGTCGAAGGGAACAAAACCTCCCGAGCCATCGATGCCCTTTCCGGGAACGGATGCCTGGATGAGCATCGGGCCGCCGAACTTTTCCGCCCCGGTGGTGATGTCGATGGCGTGAAGATAATGATAAAGCGCGCCGTTGTTATCGATGTGGGTATCGAGGTACATCGTATTCGTGGAGGTATCGATGGCGGGCGTACCCGTGATTCCTATAATTGGAGCAATGTTGCAAAGGTTGGCGGTAATCAACTGGCACGGAACTGCGGTGATCCCCTCGGAAGGATTGATAAAGCTTGTGTACCAGAGCGGGTTGGCCGACAAACCGTCCGCGTCGAAGGCGTAAGCGTCGTCGTTTTCCGTCACAACGTAAAGGACATTATGGGTTCCCTGGCCTGGGATGGCGACATTGGGGACATACAACGGCTGCGCAAATATGCTGCCGTCCACCGAATAAGAGAACTGCTTCCCAAACTGCGTGGTGTTGACGTTCTGGGGCGTCAGCGCGGTCTCGTTCAGATTGCTGTTTCCCCAGCTGAATTGACCGGCGTACTGCGCGCTTGCGGTGGACGCAAGCAATCCCGTCAGAGCAATCAGCATCGCCAGCACGCGAAAAGACAGACTTGGATTCTTCGTCATGGATCGTTCCTCGGAGGCCACGCTCGCTGTGGCCGGAATCTGGGTGGTCGCTATGCAAGTCGAGACTTGCTCCATAATCATCTCGAACGGCGCGTTGACGGATGGAAACGGCTTGCGCTTGTTTGACACTTGTGTGGGTTCTCCTGAGGATTCTGCTTGGGGGGGAGACACCAAACTCTAAGTCACATTTCACTGAGATGTCAAATGAATTCTGCGCTCTCGCCGCATTGGGCGCGGCTTTTCAAAGTTCGTGTGCAACTTCCTGCGACTTTGGCGGCAAAGACCATGCTGCGCTTGAAAGAACTGTGTGCAGCAACGCCATAAGCAGGGGCCATGAAGTTTCCCCCTCAAACAGGGCGCGAAAATGATGTACCTGCAACCTGTTGCAAACAAAGGTCATGCGGAGGAAGAGCCTGGACAGATCGAAGGTCGATAGAGTCTTTGGTAGGTAGTGCTTTTGACCTCTTGCAGTATCTTGCATTCCCAGTTAGCCTTACTCAACTTAAGTGTGTCGCTTTATTGGCACTCAAGCGTCATCCCCCCTTTACGAATACTGTGCGATGCCTAATCTCCGCGGGTAGCGTGGCCTTTCAAGGCTACATCTCGGCAGATTAGTTTCCGTGTTTTTGCTTTTTCAAGGGTCAGCTTTATGGGACTCAGAGGGCGGAGCTGTAATTTTCTGCTCAGCGATTTAGTAACGAAAGAATAATAGAGCGGGCAATTTAATATTCCTGAGCCAACCCGATGAACGTCGACAAAGTTGAGTTAATCTTTAGATCGCAGCTCGGAGCCGGGCGCGTGTTGGGCTTTAACGCTGAGAGGAGCTTCATGATGAAACGGATTGGATGGCTGGCGGGAATTCTGATGGTTGCCGTCCTCGGACTCGGACTTGCCACAGCGCAAGAAAATTCCCCGGCAGGGTCGGCGCATCTTGTAGCGACTTCGAACCCGGATACGGCCTCCTCTGGGACAAGCGCGACGGCGCCTAAGCTCCAGCCGCGTGAGACGCGCTACCGGATTTGCGCGGGAGACAGTTTCGACGTGTCGTTTGAACTGAGCCCGGAATTCAACCAGACCGTAACCGTTCAGCCCGACGGTTTTGTCACGCTGAAGAGCGTCGGCGACGTGAAGGTGCTGGACCAGAGTGTCCCGCAGCTCACGCAAACTCTGCGCGAGGCGTATGGCAAGATTCTGAATGATCCGCTGATTGTGGTCGTGCTGAAAGATTTTCAGAAGCCTTTCTTCATCGCCGACGGCCAGGTCAGCCATCCAGGCAAATACGACATGCGCGGCAATGTCACCTTAGCCGAAGCGATCGCGGTTGCGGGAGGCTTTACCGAGGCGGCCAAGCACTCGCAGGTGCGCCTTTATCGCCGGGTCGACGATCAGTGGATGTTTGCCAAGGTTTTCAACTTGAAGGCTATGGAGAAGAAGGGCGATTTGCACGAAGATCCGCTGCTGCATCCTGGGGATATGCTTTTTGTGCCCAAGAACTCTTTCTCTAAGATCAAGCCCTTCATACCCTACACCGGACTCAGCGCGGGCGCCGTGATGGCCCAGCCTTAAGTTGCGATTTCACACCATTCCCCCCTTGGATCGTCAGGACCCACAGGAGAAGATATGAAAGACCAGGATTTTACGCACGCCCCGAGCGCAAGCGGCTTCGGCTTCACGCTTCGCGATCTGTTAGCCGTTGGATTTCGCCACAAGCGTGCTTTCGTGCTTTGCTTTGTCGGGATATTGCTGGGCACAATCGCAGCCATTTTGCTGCTGCCGGCCAGCTATGACTCGACGGCGCAGATTGTGGTGAAGCGCGAACGCGTCGATCCCGTGGTCACGGCCGAGAAAAACGATCCGACGCAAATCGTGGGTGAAGTAACCGAAGAACAACTGAATTCCGAGGCCCAGTTGATCCTCAGCGAGGATGTTTTGCGCGAGGCCGTGCTGGCGTCAGGGCTGGACAAGCGGAAGTCTCTGTTGTCGTCTCTGTTTGGCGAGAGTCAGGAGCAGAAGGTCGCCAAGGCGATCGACAAGATGAAGGGCAACCTGCGAGTTGATCCCTTGAAGAAGACCAACGTCATTCAGATCACGTACTCGGCGCACGATGCAAAGTTGGCCGCGACAGTCCTAAACAATGTCATTATCGCTTACACGGCAAAACACGTAGCGGTGAACCGGCCACCCGGGCAGTTGAAGTTTTTTGAGGAAGAGACCGACCGCTACAAACACGACTTGGATCAAGCGGAAGAGCAATTGAAAAAGTTTTCCGAGGAACAAAGCGGCGTGGCTCCCCAGGTTTCGCGGGACATGACGTTGGCGAAGCTCAACGACTTCAGCGCCTCGCTGGAACAGGCGCGAGCTGAGATGGCCGCCACCGAACAAAAGATCCACGAACTGGAGCAGCAGTCCGGAACCACGCCTGATCGGCTGACCACACAGATGCGGGAAACCGATAACGGCGCCGTGCTGCAGCAGTTGAAGAGCGCGTTGCTGACCCTGGAACTGAAGCGCACCGAGTTGCTGACCAAGTACCAGCCCGGTTACCGCCTGGTGCAGGAAGTTGACAAGCAGATCGCCGACACGCGTGTGGCGATTACGGCGGAAGAAACCAAGCCATTGAAGGAACAGACCACCGACCGCAATCCGACCTACGCATGGATTAACGAAGAGCTGGCCAAGGCAAAATCCGACTATAGCGCATTACAAGCGCGGGCGACCGCCACACAAGCCATCGTCGGTGTCTACCAGGGCAGGGCTCACCAACTGGAAGTTAATGGCTTCATGCAGCAGGATCTGCTTCGTACGGCTAAGGCGAACGAAGACAATTATCTTCTTTACTTGCACAAGCGCGAGGAAGCCCGCATCGCCGATGCGCTCGATCAGACCCGAATTCTTAACATCGGCATGGTGCAGCAGCCCACCTTGCCGCTGTCTCCTACCCGCTCGGCCTGGATGTTCGGCTTAGTCGGTGTGCTCATGGCTTTTATGCTGAGCATTGGATTGGTATTCGCCAGGGAATATCTGGATTCCTCATTCAGAACGCCGTCTGAAGTTCTCTCCGAATTGAATATCCCCGTGCTGGCCGCGGTGCCGCTGAGCGCCAGTCGTAAGATGGGAAACCACAACGGCAATGGTAACGGTGCCCGCAGGAATGGCCACGGTGAGTTGCAGGTAGAAGAGCTTTACAACTCGCGCGGCGTAGGGCAAGGGCCACAGTAATTTCGCTGGGATATAAGCTGGGGATATAAAGAGAGGGACTTCGGGAATGTTTTTGAACTACTACGGTCTTCGCGAACAGCCGTTCGGAGTTACGCCCGACCCGCGCTTCCTGTATCTCAGCCCGGCTCATCGTGAGGCGCTAGCTTCGCTGGTTTACGGCATCGAAAGCGGGCTTGGCTTCCTCGCGCTGATTGGCCAGCCTGGTATGGGCAAGACCACGCTCTTGTTCCACTTGCTGGAGAAGTTCCGCACCTCGGCGCGCACCGCATTCCTTTTTCAGACGCAGTGCAACTCCCGCGAGTTTATGCGCTTCCTGCTGGCCGAACTGGGATACGGTTCGGACGATCAGGACTTTGTGCGCATGCACGAGGAATTCAACAAGCGCCTGCTGCAGGAAGCCCGCGCCGGTAATCGCTTTATCGTAGTCATCGACGAAGCTCAGAACCTGGATCCGGCAGTGTTGGAGACGGTGCGTCTGCTCTCGGATTTCGAGACCCCGCGAGCCAAATTGATGCAGATCGTATTGGCCGGCCAGCCCGAACTTGCAGACAAACTGGCCAACCCACGCATGGCGCAACTCCGGCAACGGATTTCGCTGGTCAGCGGACTGCAGCCTTTGTCGCTCGATGAAACCAACAAATACATCCAGCATCGCCTGCGCGTAGCCGGGCACCGTGGCGAACCGCTGTTTAGTCCGGCAGCGCTGGCCAGGATCACCGAGTTCGCCGCGGGCATCCCGAGAAATATTAATAGTTTGTGCTTTAATTCAATGTCCCTGGGTTGCGCTCTGCAGCAGAAAGTGATGGACGCGGCGGTGGTCGAAGAAGTGATCAGCGACCTAGATATTTCCCGGCACACCTCGAAGGCGTTCCGCGGACCGGCCGAGTTCGGACCCGGAGCCGCGCAAGTTTACGAGAGCTCGGTGGCCACGTTTGTTCCCGCGTCCACTCACAGCGGATCCACTCACAGAACGAACAGCAACAACGGCTCGCATCTCAGCCCGTCGGAAGCCCGGGCATACATGGAACAAATTGTGATGCAGCTGCAAAAATCAAGTCAGCTGGTAACCGAAGCATTGTCCGATCGCAGCAAGGCGTCCGGTCGCGGCAAATTGGATTAAGAGAGTGGCGGACTGGAAAATCATTCTCGTTCCCCGGCATGCACAACAACGTGCACAACAATAACAAGGCCAATATCTCCCCCTGTTTCTCCAACTTTCCACAGCGCTTTTTCAAGGAGTTTCCCGGTGGGTAACGTTCGACGGCAGTTCTTGTTGAATTCGATGAAACTGTTCGACCTTGTCCTGATGGTGGCCTCATTTGGACTGGCCGCGGTAATAGTTTCTGAACGGGCAACCGTTTCGGTAGCCGAGTTTCTTGCGCTACGGGTCAAGGTTCAAAACTTCGTAACCTTCTCGCTTTTGCTTCTGGTCTGGCATCTGATCTTTTCTTCTTTTGGGATGTACACTTCGCGGCGGCTGGCGGGCCGCTGGGATGAAGTAGTCGACATCGTCAAAGCCACTACGCTGGGAACATTCCTGCTCCTTTGCTCACATTTTTTATTTCACATTAGTTTGATCATGCCGGAGTTCCTGGGAATTTTTTGGCTGGCGAGTACGGCGGGGGCGATTCTCAGCCGTCTGGCCATGCGAAGCCTGCTCAAGCGGCTTCGCCTGAACGGCAGAAATCTGCGGGACATGCTGATCGTAGGCACGAATCCGCGGGCTATCCAGTTCGCGGAAAAGATGCGGCAGAATCCGGCGCTGGGTTATCGCGTGATGGGTTTTGTGGACCAGGAGTGGTCGGGGCTGACGGCCTTCCGGCAATCCGGCTTCGACCTGGCCTGCGACTTTGCTTCGTTGCCGGTGTTTTTGCGGACGAACGTTGTTGACGAAGTGGTGGTCACGCTGCCCATGCGTTCTTTCCATTCCCAAGCCTCCGAAATCGCAGCCCTGTGCGAGGAGCAGGGAATTGTCATTCGGTTCATCTCCAATCTGTTTGATCTGAAAAAAGCCCGGTCCCGGGCGGAGGAATTCGACGGCGACTCGCTGATCACGCATTACACGGGTGGACTCGAAGGCTGGCCGGTGGTGTTCAAGCGCGTTGTCGACATCGTTTTCTCGCTGGGCGTGATTATCCTTCTTCTGCCCCTGTTTGTGCTGGCCGCAGCGCTGATCAAGCTGACTTCGCGGGGCCCGGCAGTTTTCGTACAGAAAAGGCTGGGGCTGAACAAACGACACTTCGGCATCTACAAGTTCCGCACTATGGTGGTGGATGCGGAAAAGCGCATGAAGGAAATCGAGCATCTGAACGAAGTGACGGGTCCGGTCTTCAAGATCAAGAACGATCCCCGAATCACTCCGCTCGGCCGCATTCTTCGCAAGACCAGCATCGACGAACTGCCGCAACTGTTCAACGTATTAAAAGGTGACATGAGCCTGGTGGGGCCGCGGCCGTTGCCCATCCGCGATTACGAGGGGTTCAACGAAGACTGGCAGCGCCGGCGCTTCAGCGTTCGTCCCGGCATCACATGTCTGTGGCAGATTGGCGGAAGAAGCTCGATTTCTTTCGAGAAGTGGATGGAGTTGGATTTGCAGTACATCGACAAGTGGTCGCTCAAGCTTGATTTGGAAATCCTGGTCAAGACGATTCCGGCGGTCCTGAGAGGCTCAGGAGCCGCGTGAGCATGGAGAGCAGCACCATCGAAAAGTCGGCGCCCACGGAAGATCGTCTACAGCGTTTGCCGTTGCACAAGCGAGTCTTGTTCGGCCTGGCGTACGCGCTGTTCATGATCGTAACGCTCGCGCTGCTGGGAGAAGTGGCTCTGCGAGTTCTTCCTTTGGGAAAGTTTCGTAGCGCTCCCTTCCGCCAATACGATGCGGAACTTGGCGTTTCGCTGGTTCCGAATATGAAGGTTACGCACAGCCGGGGATGTTTCACCGGTGAGGTAGAGACCAATCGCTGGGGATTCCGCGATCGTGACCGCATTCTGGAAAAGCCGCCGGGGGAGTTTCGTATTGCACTGGTTGGCGACTCAGTGGTCGAAGGCGTTCATGTGAATCCTGACCAGGTGATGAATATCCAGATGGAAAAGCTCTTGCAGCGGCAGGGATATCACAACGTGGAAGTGATGAATTTCGGGATCGAAGGCATCGGGACGACCCAGGAACTTATCATGTACAAGGATCGCATCCGGCAGTTTCATCCCGACCTGGTCCTGGTGACGGTTTCCGATAACGATGTGATGAATAATTCTTCGACGCTGCAGCCGAAATCTTACGGAATTCACACCTGGTATTGCCCGTATTACAATCTGGATGCAAACGGACGGTTGGTTTTTCAGCCGGTGCAGCGCCGGCCTTTGAATGGGCTGGTCACCTTTCTAGAGCGGCATTCGTATCTGGCTTATTACGTCGAGCGCGTCTGGTACAGGGCTGACCTTCCTTTGTATCGGTGGCATGGCATGCCGGTTTATTTTGGCAGCTACTCGGATGATCCGCTCGATCCGGAGTGGCAGCAGGCCTGGACGGTTACCGAGAAGGTGATGGCCCGCATGCGGGATACGGTCGAGGCAGACGGAGCGCGATTCGTTGTGGTTCCGTGGTCAAACTTTAGCGACATTGATCCGGACTGGCGGCAACGATTAACCAAGCAATTCGGATCGCTTCCGAAGGAATTAGCGCCAGCCAAGCTGGACCAGAGGCTGCAAGAGCTCGCGGACCGGCAAAAAATTACGATGGCGTCCTTGACGCCCTATATGCAGGCATATCGCGACCAGCATCAATTGCAGTGGCCGTATTTTTCGTTAACCTGCGATCCTCATTTCAGCGCACTGGGACACCAGGTTGCGGCCGGCGCGATGATTGATCTGTTAGAGCGCCGTCAATGGCTTCCCTCGCCGGGCGCTTCGGCTAACTAGGATTTTGATTTAGGAAAAATTAAAGGATATCGATCTGGAATTCGCGGATCGTCCGAGAATCATACCGACTTCAAAGGAGACTTATGAAATTCGTTCGTACCACAGTCCGAAACATGCAAACTGCCGGCGAGTTGCTCCATTTTTTTGGAAGAAACAAACGCTGGTGGCTGCTGCCGATTCTGTTGACGCTGTTCCTGTTGGGAGCGCTGATCGTGGTGGCTCAGAGTTCGTCTCTCGCTCCGTTCATCTATACGATGTTCTAGCGAGAATTGTCAGTTAAGTGGACAGCGTCCACTTTGCTGCGCGGCTGAGCGGCTTGCTGCATAAAACCTGAACATATAAATCGATCTCGATCGGAGCTAGTGAATGAGTACGGGTACGAAAAAGCGCGGTGGTTTCTGGAAAGCCATCGGCTGGTTTTTGGCGATCTGTGTTGTTCTGGAACTCGGACTGCGTTTGTTCGGCTACGGCTCCTTCACCAACTATCGGCCCGATGACCGGCTGCTGTGGGTGCCGGAACCCGGACGCACGCTTACCGTGGTGAACCATCTTCCAATCACCATCAACCATCAGGGCTTCCGCTATGCCTCCGATTTGAAGCCGAAAGAGAAAGACCAATTCCGCGTCATCGCTTTCGGGGACTCGACCACCCAGGGCTGGGGCATGGACGACAACTCGCACTACAGCGCGCAACTGGAGAAAATGCTGGGCGCGAGCGGTTGCAATCGGGAACATTTTCAAGTCGTTTCCGCGGGAGTGAACGCTTATCCGAACTCGCTGGTCGAAGAAAAACTAAAGCTGGTGGTTGAAGACCCAACTTTTCAACCCGATGTCGTGATCCGGTCCTACAGTTTCAATACGAATTTCGAGAACCTTCCCAAGTTACAAGGGGAAGCGCGCAAGCAGTTCCTGCGGCGGGTAGAGTTCAAGTCGATCGTGCGCCGTAGCGCGATCTACAACTTCTTTATCGAAGACCTGTTTCGTGAGATCGCCTACTACAAGCTCCGCCACGTGCTGATGCAGGGCTCGCTCTCCACGGTCGAGGGCAATGGCGACCTCGATGTCGATGGCTTCAATGCCAGCCTTAAAGAAAGTCTCCAGTTAGCCCAGACCCATCACTCGCAGCTGGTTCTGTTGGTGCTCGGTGGCGATGGCTTAACTAAAGACAGTGACATGCATCCGTTCCAGCGAGCCATGCTGAACTTCGCGCAAGCCGAGCATGTTCCCGTCGTCAACATGATCGAAGTCATGCGCAATAAAGATCAGAACGAAATGTATATGGATCCTGCGCACCCCACCGTGGCGGGACACAAAATCATCGCGGACGAACTCTACAAAACGATTCGGCAGCTTCCCGTCTACAACGAAGCTTGCCAGGTGCCGGGGGTGAACGTGGCGAATTCTGTTGCTCCAGCCACTTCGCCTTCCAGCGTTACGACTCAAGTCGACAGCAAGGAACGGTGATCCAATGTGGAATATGTTAAAGCGGGCGTGGGCAGCATGGAAGGCTTTTGGCAAGAAAGTCGGCAACTTTCAGGCTCGGGTATTGCTGACAGTTTTCTACGCGATTCTGATGCTTCCCTTCGGATTGGCGGCGCGATGGTTTAGCGATCCCCTGCGCATCAAGAAGCTCCCGGATGCATGGCTGGATCATCCGGACGAAGCCTACGATATGAACTGGGCCCACAAACAATAGAGCAGCGCTTACCGAACTTAAGTAACTCCCGGAAGTAACCTGCTTTGCTCACTTCAGTAAGAGCGGAAAGCAAACACACCAACATAAAATCTAGAACGGGCTCCGAGAAGTGTCCGTTCCAAGTAGAGGAGACATCATGAAATTCATTCGGAACGGCGCGCGGAACATGGGTGTTGCCGGCGAACTGCTCTCATTCTTCATGCGCAACAAGCGGTGGTGGCTGGTACCCATGGTGGTGAGCTTGTTCCTGATCGGCGCTCTCATCATCCTGGGACAGAGCTCGGCCATTGCGCCGTTCATCTATACGCTGTTCTAGAGCGCAGCGTTATCAACCAAGGAATGGCCGCGAAAGTTCTGTGGAATCGAAGTTCTCTGAATCAATGAGCGTCACTCTTCTAAGTCCGGTACAGCCATCGACCCGCAGCTCGGCAGAAAGCAAGCCCAACACGCGCTTGCGCTCCGGGCTGTGGATCGGTGCCCTGTGCCTGGTCACGGCCGGTGCCATGGCGCTTTTCTACGAATTGGTTTCGGATCAGGCCATTTCGATCATGATCGCCGGAGTCGGGTTCTTCGCTCTGCTCTGCATTGTCATGGCGGTATCGGGCACGTCGCGGAGCCGGAATCTGGTATTTGCGCTGTGGTGGGTTCTTCTGAGTTCGGAAGCGTTTTTTTCCTACATGACGGAAGATGCCGAAAACGGCCAGGTTACAACTGGCGCCTACTCGGAAGTCATGATCTGGGTGTTCATCTTGTTTGCGTTCTTTTTGTACTCGATGAGAAATCCCCAGTACCTGAAGGAAATCTTTACCGGATCTTACAAGTGGGTGGCGTTGTTTGGCGTGGTCTGTTTTCTTTCGTGCGCGTATGCCGAGCAACCATTCTTTTCGCTGGGCTGGATTATCAAGTTGTTTCTGGCAATAACACTGCTGGCGGCCTGCAATCATGAGATCAAGAACTCCAGCGACTTGAGAATGTTTCTGATGGTGAGCCAGTGGGCATTTGCCTTCCTGCTTTTTATGCCCATGCTCCGGCTGATCTCAGATCCCGCGGTGCTGGCCACGGGACGGCTGTTCGATGTAGGCACCGCTCCGACCATGCTGGCCGCAGACGCGGGAATTCTGGTTCTTTTGTCTCTTGCTCTATCGCGGCCCGGAGGTCGAGGATGGCCTTTGTTTTTTGCCATCTTCGGAATGCTGGTGATGATTCTCGCCGCCGGCAAAGCGGGCTTCGTGGCCTGCGTATTCTCCGGTCTCATCTTTTTTGTTTGGCAGGGCAAGTTCAAGTCTGCAATCTGGTTTCTGTTGGGACTGGTAGTCGCCGTCGGCGTCGTGATGGTCTTGTCTCCCGCGCTCGCTTCCTACATCACCTCGTACCTCGGAACCGATCAGGCGGGCACGGTGACAGGCCGCAGCGATGTGTGGGCGGCAGGATGGCAGCTCATCAAGCAGCGCATGTTGCTCGGTCGCGGTTTTATGTCGTCCCGGTTCTTGGCCTACAAGATCAGCGTGTCCTGGCAGCCCGGGCACTTGCACAATGGATTTCTCGAGGTGTTGTACAACAACGGTCTTGTCGGGCTTTTCGTAATGGTGATGATGCACGTGATGATTATCCGGAACCTGTTCCTGGTCATGCGCAAGGTTTCGCTCCCTATGGCAGCAGGATGCTTCGCGGTCTATCTGAATATTTTGATTAATGGCATGGTCAGCCGGGCCTTCGGCAGCCGTCCCGATGCCACGTTCACCATGCTTTTCGCGCTGGTTTTTGTGAGCGAGAGATTGTTGCAGGAGGTCAGCCAGGGCGAGGAAAAGCCTGCGCCTGGCTGGGGCCTGGTCCCGGCCAGAGCGGAGTACTAGCATCCAAGTATTACGACACGCGAGACTTTACAGAGGAGCACAAACAAGCAATGTGGAATATGTTAAAGCGGGCGTGGGAGGCGTGGAAGGCCTTTGGAAAAAAGGTCGGCAACTTCCAGGCTCGAGTACTACTAACGATTTTTTATGCGGTGCTGATGCTGCCTTTTGGATTGGCAGCACGATGGTTCAGCGATCCCCTGCGAATCAAAAAACTCCCCAGCGCATGGCTGGACCATCCCGATGAAGCCTACGACATGGAGTGGGCGCGCAAACAGTAGGGAATTGACCGAACCGAGTACCAATCAAAGAGGAGTGTAATGTACATACTAGGAATCAGTTGTTACTACCACGACGCGGCGGCTGTGCTGCTCAAAGACGGAGCGCTTGTGGCGGCGGCGGAAGAAGAGCGCTTCACGCGCAAAAAACACGACTTCGATTTTCCCAAACAGGCTATCAAATTCTGCCTGGAAGAGGCGGGCATCACCGGCCAGGATCTCGACTACGTCGTGTTTTTCGAGAAGCCGTTCCGCAAGCTGGACCGCATCCTGATGATGGTTCTGCAGACTTATCCAAAGTCCTGGAAGGTGTTCCGCGAATCCATGATCACATGGATGATCGACAAGCTTTGGGTCGCGACCACTTTGCAGACCGAACTGGGTATCAGTAAGGACAAAATTCTTTTCAGCGAGCACCACTTGTCGCACGCCGCCAGCGCTTATCTGTGCTCGCCCTTCGAGGAGTCAGCGGTTCTTACGGTGGATGGCGTCGGTGAATGGGTCACGGCCACGCACGGCATGGGCAAGGGCAATCAGCTCACGCTGAACAAGCAGATCGAGTTTCCTCATTCGCTGGGCTTGCTCTACAGCGCTTTTACCGCCTTCCTCGGATTCGAAGTGAACGAGGGCGAGTACAAAGTAATGGGCATGGCCCCATATGGCGATCCCATTTACGTGGACAAGGTTTGGAAGTTGATTCAGTTGAACAGCGACGGATCTTTCTCGCTGAACATGGATTACTTCAGCTTCCACCATTCCACCGAGAAGACTTACAACAGTAAGTTTGCCGCGTTGTTTGGCACTCCGCGTCCATCGAAGATGCTGTTCTTCACGGAAGAAACCGGTTTCCCGAAGTATTTCGGAACTCCGCCGGGAAACTTCCAAGAAATGTCGAAGATGAACAAGCACTATGCCGACATTGCCGCCAGTATTCAAAAGGTGACGGAAGACATTATGGTGGGCATGGCGACCCATCTGCACAAAACCACCGGAATGAAAAATCTCTGCATGGCGGGCGGTGTGGCGCTAAACAGCGTGGCCAATACTCGGATTCTGAAAGAGTCAGGTTTCGAGAATATGTATGTGCAACCCGCGGCCGGCGATGGCGGCGGAGCCTTGGGAGCCGCGCTGTGGGCTTACAACACTCTGTTAGGGAAACCCCGCAACTTCCAGATGGATCACGCTTTCTGGGGCCGTGAAAATTCGGATTCGGAAATCGGAGATTTCCTGACGCAGAACAATATCCCACATACCCGCTACGACAACGAAGATAAGTTGCTCGATGCGGTGGTGAACCATCTGACCAGCGCCAAAGTAATTGGATGGGCTCAGGGACGCTTTGAGTGGGGTCCGAGAGCGTTAGGAAGCCGCTCGATCCTGGCCGATCCGCGCAACCCGGACATGAAGGACATCGTGAACACGAAGATTAAATTCCGCGAGCCCTATCGTCCGTTTGCGCCGTCAGTCCTCGCCGAAAGCGCGGAGAAATATTTCGAGCTGCCGAACGCGATGAACTTGTCTCCAGCGCGCTATATGCTGTACGTTGTGCCCGTACGCGAAGAGCAGAAGAAGACTCTGCCGGCGATCACTCACGTGGATGGCACCGGTCGTCTGCAGACGGTGTTCAAGGCGCAGAGCCCGCGCTATTACAAGATGATCGAAAAGTTCGGGCAAGCTACGGGCGTCCCCGTGGTAATGAACACCTCGTTCAACTTGAAGGGTGAACCGATCGTGAATACTCCAGCCAATGCATTCAACACCTTCGAAAAAAGCGAAATGGATGCTCTGGTGCTGGAAAACTTCATCATCGAAAAACCGTCTTCAAACTGACGAGTAGTCGGTTTGAGTCCGTTCCACCAGCCGTAGCGAGGGGAGAATCCGAGAGTGTCAGCTGAAGCGGTGTTAGGTCCAATCAGCGAAATACCTGGCTTTCGAGTGCTGGGGGTTCGTGTAGACGCGGTTCAGATTCCGGACGCTGTTGAACTGCTGGAGTCCTGGATTCGCGAACGCGGGCCGGCCCGTTATGTTGCCGTCACCGGCATGCATGGCGTCTCGGAGGCGAGGGAGAATTCTCACTTTCGCCATGTCCTCGATTCCGCCGATCTGGTGGTTGCCGATGGCATGCCGCTGGTATGGCTGGGCCGATGGCAGGGACACAACAAGATGAAGCGCCGCGTCTACGGGCCGGAACTCATGGAGACGTTTTGCCGCGAGACTGGTTCCAAGTATCGGCACTTCTTCTACGGCGGGGCGCCTGGAGTAGCGGATCATCTTGCCCAGGTAGAGCATGAACGTTACGGCATTCAAATCGCCGGAACCTACTGCCCGCCTTTCCGGCCGCTTACCGAAGAGGAAGAGAGGGAAGTGCAGAGGGCGGTGGAAGCTGCCGCTCCTGACGTCCTGTGGGTCGGCCTGAGCACGCCGAAGCAGGAGCAATGGATGTACGCTCACCGTGACAAGCTGCAGGTGCCGGTAATGTTGGGTGTGGGCGCAGCCTTTGATCTCAATACCGGACGCTTAACGCAAGCGCCCGCATGGATGCGCGAGAATGGTCTCGAATGGTTGTTTCGTTTGTGCGCGGAACCCAGGCGGCTGTGGTCCCGCTATATCGTGAATGGTTCTAAATTTGTCTGGGCAGTTTGCCGGGAGCATTTGGCTCCGCGAATTTTTGGACAGGAAAAATCCAGCTAGTTTTCGAATTCCCCCGCCAGGTCGGTTTCACAAACAAGAGAATCGCAGTAGAAATCCTCAAATCATCTTCAGGAGACGAAAGAAAAATGAGCAAGCAGAAACGGATATTGGTAACGGGTGCGGGGGGTTTTATCGGCCATCACTTGGTAACGAGGCTGAAAAAAGATGGTCACTGGGTGCGCGGCGCGGATATCAAGTATCCGGAATATGAGAACAGCGCCGCTGACGAAATGGAGATCCTCGATCTGCGCAAGGTCGACGCCTGCCTGCTGGCCACCCGCGGCGGCATCGACGAAGTTTACAACCTCGCCGCCGACATGGGCGGAATCGGCTACATCACGGCCAATCATGCCGATATCAGCCGCAATAATATTCTGATCAATGCCCACATGCTTGAGGCTGCGCGTCAGAATGGCGTGAAGCGTTTCCTGTTCTCCTCTTCGGCCTGCGTGTACAACCAGTCGAAGCAGAAAGATCCCGAAGTGAAGCCGCTGACCGAGGAAGATGCTTTCCCCGCCGATCCCGAACCGGGTTATGGCTGGGAAAAACTCTTCGCCGAGGAACTCTGCCGCTACTACTACAAGGACTACGGTTTTGAAACGCGCATTGTGCGTTTCCACAACGTCTATGGTCCTCTCGGCACCTACGACGGTGGGAAAGAGAAAGCGCCCGCCGCAATCAGCCGCAAGGTGGCGTTGGCGCGCGATAACGACGAGATCGAAGTCTGGGGCGATGGTGAGCAGACGCGCTCTTTCATGTACGTCGACGATTGCGTGGAAGGACTGACCCGCATCATGGCTTCGGATTGCCGCGATGCCCTGAACCTGGGTACGGACGAACTCGTAACCATCAACGGTCTGGTGGATATGGTCGCCGGAATCGCGCGCAAGCGGATTGCGAAACGCCACAATCTGAGCGGTCCTCAGGGTGTTCGCGGCCGCAACAGCGACAACACGCGTCTCCGCAAGGAACTCGGGTGGGAACCTTCCATCATGCTGCAGCAGGGACTGGCGGTAACCTACGCCTGGATTAACTCTCGCGTCCGGCAGTCCGTCCGGAAAGAAGAAACCGTTGGCGCCGACTAAGAAACAGGGCAGATTGAAAAACAACAAAGAAAAGTTGCCCATGCCTGTGGAAACTCCCGGTCCCGTATTCGTTGTTGGCATGTGGCGTTCCGGTACGTCGCTGTTGTACACACTGCTGAACCAGCATCCGGGAATCGCCCTCATGTATGAGGCCGATCTCCCGCTGCTGCGGCAGCTTTTCCGGAACGGCCGCAGCAAACAGGACTGGCTGGAACGTTGGGAGTTCTGGAACTCCGCTCTCAGCCGTCATCGCATTGATCGCCAGCAAATTCCGCATAACGTTCCCGATCTGCGGAGCGCTGCGGAAATTGTCTGGAAGCAATATGCGGGCGGCGCGCTTTACGGTGAAAAATCTCCCAACTACTACGATTCGCTGCAGTGGCTGTCCCGGGAGTTTCCGAACGCCCGCTTCGTGGTGATCTGGAGAGATCCCGCTGATATTTGCCGGAGCATTATTCGCGCGGCACAGACCGGTTCCTCGTTCTTTGCCAAGCGCGGGATAACTCACCGTGCTTTGCTCGGTACGCGCCGGCTCAAGAGCGAATGTGAGGCCTTAATTAACCGAGGCATTCCGCTCCACCAGATCCAGTACGAGGAAATGATCCAAGAGCCGGAGCGCGTTCTATCAGGTGTTTGCGAGTTCCTGAAAATACCGTTTGACTCGCAGATGGCCTGTCTTGACGGCGCCGACCGTTCCGCCATTTACGAGGCCGACCATCACGCCGGCGTAAAGAGCAAAACGATCGGACTTAAGAACGGTCGCGATGAAGTCTTGCCGTTGCCCTTCAAGAACAAAATTGATCGTTACGTTTCCTACTGGCAGCGGGAGTACGCGGGCAGTTGGCCGCTGTATCCCAAAACGCCGGACGGAGAACGGCCGCAGCCTGGTCGGCTGGAGCGAAGTTGGGACGAGATTGTGTTCCGCGGTTGGCGCGGGTTTGATCGATTTACATCGCTGGTTTATTGTTACGCTCCCATTTCTGTTTTGCGGCGATACCGCTCCGCGAAGTCGAAAGACAGAAGCCCGGAAGTCGCAAAAGAACCTTCCGTCCTCCCCGAAGTTTCGCCCCGCAGTTGAATTCCACCGAGAAAAAGGACGTCATGCCGATTCTGCGCAAAGTTCGCTATAGCCTTTCTAAGACGCCGGTCCGTGCTCCTCTTGTCTGGATGCGGCACCGCAGCTTTCAGACTTCCGATGCATTCGTTGGTTCTTATCCCCGGTCGGGGAGCACTTGGCTGCGATTCATGCTGCTGGAAATTCTTGCCGGGCGCTCTTCAGGATTTTCCAATACCAACGAGATGATTCCCGACGTCGGGCGGCATCTCACCGCCGCGCCCGTGCTGCCTGCTGGAGGACGGCTCATTAAGACTCATGAACCGTTTCGCTCCAAATACAAAAAGGCAATCTATCTGGCGCGCGATCCTCGAGACGTGGCACTTTCCGAGTTTGCTTATCAGAAAGCCCTGGGCCTTGCAGGCGGCGAGTTCAGCCTCTACCTGGAACAGTTTATGCGCGGCGCGGTGAACCCGTTCGGTTCGTGGACCAATCACGCGATTTCCTGGATGGATGCAGCCGACAGCGGGCGCTCTGAAATCTTGCTGGTTTGTTTTGAAGAATTGAAGCGCAATTCCGAACAGGAGTTAATGCGAATCGTAGATTTTCTGGGCGTGCCGGTGCAGGCGGAAAGAATCCGTCAGGCAATCGCCAATAATTCCATGGACAGAATGCGGCAGAAGGAGAAAGCCGATCCGCAGCGCGCTTCCGCAAAAGGGAAGTTCATCCGCAGCGGTTCGGCTGGGGGCTGGCGTGAAGCGTTTACCGAAGAGCAGTCTCAACTTGTGCAACAGTACGCAGGCAATATACTGGCCAGGCTGGGCTACGCTGAGGTAGAGTCTCTGGAAGGGAAACTTGTATGAGTGCCGAAAAAACGACGGTTGAAAAAAACAGCCGATCCAGTTCTTCGCAGACCGAGAAAAAGCCCGCGGCCAGCGCGGGTGGAGTGCAATGCCTCCGCTGCCATAACGAACTCGACAGTTACGTTTTCACCAAGTTTACTTTCCTTCCGTACGGCTCCGCCGGCGGCAACGTCGTTTTGGAATGCGCCAAGTGCGGCCACATTGAGTTTATGTCGCAGAATAGCCCCCTGCTGCGCCGGTTGAACGCCAAGCCGGTGGCGGTAGGCGACGGCGACTAAGTTCAGCCCTTCCCCAATCATCTTCGTAGTAGAATTTTTGGAGTCCTAAGCGACGACGAAGCTTCTTCATCGTCAACTTAGCAGCCTGTTCGTTTCCAAGAACAAGCCAGCGGGAAAATCCAGCATGCGTATCTTAGGCCTGTCTTCTTTCAGTCATGACACCTCCGCAGCTCTGCTCGAAGGCGGCGTGATTCGCGCCGCTGTCGAGGAGGGCAAACTTTCCCGTTCGAAAACCACGCGGGGCCTTCCCGAATCAGCCATTGAGTTTTGCTTAAAGCAAGGCGCAATCCAGTGGAAGGATTTGGACAATGTCGCGGTTGCAAGCCGGCCGGTTCGTGGCTGGACGCGCCGCTCCATTGCCGGCGCTAAGATCTCGCCATTTGCTCCCGTGGCTTCGGCTTATTGCCAAATGGCCGAGATCGGCCGACTAGCGCGGGAAATGGGGCATCACCGCCTGCTTCGTCTTCAAGACGGCGCTCCCTTGGACCGCATCGTAAATGTTGAGCACCACCTGTGTCACGCGGCCAGCGCCTTCTTTCTTTCGCCCTTCGAGCGAAGTCTCATCGTCACGATGGACGAAGAGGGTGACGGCCACTCCGGTATGCTGGCCGTCGGCGAGGGTTCGCGCATTCGCGTGCTACGCACGATCGCGTATCCGCACTCGCTCGCGTGGCTCTATTCGAAGGTTACGGAGATTCTCGGGTTTAGGCCGCATGTCGATGAGCACAAGACGCAATGGCTGAGTTTGGAAGGCGAGCCGCTTTATCGCGAAGTTTTTCATGACATGCTCGGGAAGTCGGGTTCCGGTACTGTGCGGTTCGATTCCAGCTATCTGGATCACGGAGTGGGTGGACGCTTTGCCCTCTCGGCCAAATTTTGGAGCAGATTACGCCTCCCGAAGAATCGCGCGGAGTGGAGCGACGAACAGCGGCGCGCGCTTGCGGCCAGCGTGCAGCAGGTTTGCGCCGAAAAAATTATCGGCATCGTGGCGACCCTGCGCAAGCAGGAAGGAATCGACGAAGTTTGTCTCGGCGGCGGCTTGTTCCAGAATGTTCTGCTGGTGGCCGCAGTCGAAAAGAACGTCGGATTAAATCGCGTGTTCGTGCCGCCGGCTCCGGGCAACGCGGGATGCGCGGTGGGCGCAGCTCTGTACCTGCAACACCAGATGCAACAAACTCCGCGTAAAGCTCCCAGCACCGATGCCTATTGGGGTCCTGCCTATTCGCGCCATCAGATCAAAGATGTTCTCGACAACTGCAAGGCCCGCTTCTCCTTCCAGATCATGAAGGATCGCCAGGCGGAAAACGCCGTCGAGCTTCTGCTGGCGGGAAAAATTATCGGCTGGTTTCAGGGCGCAGCCGAATTTGGTCCGCGCGCTTTGGGCAATCGCAGCGTGCTCGCATCGCCCTGGGCGCCTTACGTGAAAGAAAACCTCAATGACTTCATCAAGCATCGGGAGTGGTTCCGTCCCTTTGCCGTCTCGGTTCCGGAAGAAGATGCATCGCGCTTTTTCGAGTGCTCACAACTTTGCGAATCGATGAATTCGCTGGCGCGGGTTCGTGAGGGTGTAGATGGATTGCCTGAAGGGTTCGTGCTCCCCGGCGGATTGGTCCGCCTGCATACGGTAAAGAAACAAACGAACCCCGCGCTGTGGGATTTGCTGAAACGTTTCGGAGAGTCGGCTCCGGCGCCGATGCTGCTGAATACGTCGTTCAACCTGTTCGGCGAACCACTGGTGGTCAGCCCTCTCGATGCGATTCGGAGCTACGCTTGCTCGGGCATCGATGCGCTGCTGATGGATAATTTTCTGCTGACCAAAGCGCCATTCCAGCCCTCGGGGCAAGCGCGGCAGCGGAAGGAGCCGGCCTCGCTTTCGCTCTCGGGATTCTAGCGCGACAAGAAACATTCGCCAAAGCGGATCACACTCAGAGGTACGAAAAAAGGGCAGCGCTCCTCGCGGACGCTGCCTTTTTTTCTGTCCCATCCTAAAGCGGAGGAGGTTAAGATTGTACTTCCATAAAACGCCATGAAAAAAATCCCCTCTTGTTTTGGTAGCGGCGCAGCTTGGCTTTCTTTGGGTCTTTCGCCGTTAAGAGCTTTTTATCGCAAAACACGCCAAGAAATGCCGCGAAGGACGCAAAGAAAATCGTATCTTTGTTTTGCCACAGTCTCATTGTTCGTCTTTGCTCTTTC
>PKVZ01000213.1 GCA_003131635.1 Acidobacteriaceae bacterium | reverse complement strand
TCTGCATGGGCTCTGCATGGGCCCCGGCATGGAGTTTCGATGGACGCCTCTCCAGTCGGCAGAGTGACAGACTGTGCGATTTCCCGCCCAGAATGACACTCCGTGTCAGTTTTGAGACGCGGACAGTACCACTGGGACCTTACGATGGTCAGGGACGTTCCGGTAGGATGCTCGCAACTTCCGATATCCAGAGGGGTTTATGAAACTAAAGCCGCTCTTTTTCCGTATTTAGAACTAGAAGGCAGCTGCGGCAGCAGAATTGCATGCAACTACAACGGCTGCCGATGAGTCTAATCAGTAACTGTGGTAAGCAGGTCGGAGTCGGAGGTGATGACGGCCATGTGGGAAACCGGATTTGAGCAGGGGATGTTTGAGCACGGAATGAACGACAGAATCAATAACGATAAAGACAGATTCACGGCGACCGAGCTGGCAGCCTTGCGCAGCGACCTGCTCCAGGGCGGCATGATCGATTCCTACGAAGCCGCCGAACTGCTGCAGGTGTTCCTGATGGGCCGCGGCTACGGAGTCTCCCCCAAAGCGGCGCTCGATGCAGCCGGCCGGGTGGAGATGGCAGGGTGCGCTCTGCCCGTTCTGCAACATGAACTGGAGAACCTTGCGCTAGTGATGTAAGAATTGCGCCCTGCGGGCCGGTGACCCCGCGGAGCGAAGCTCGAAGAGATTCAAGATTGACATCCTGGGTCGGCCAGTCGAACCAAGATTTGCCGAACCAGTTCCACGCAAAGAGAGCCGGGCCAACCAGCCCGGCTTTGTGGTGTCTGGGAACCTTATTGTCAGGCTTTCCTTCGTGTAACTTCGTGCCCTTCGTGGTAAGACAGGTAAAGGCCGCTTCGTCGTGGAGTCAAAGCTCTCACAGCCAAGCCTCATTGGCGGCGGCTTCGGCACGGTGCAGCCGAATCTTAACCTCGACGCGGGACCCGAGGCGATTAAGGATCGACATGAGGCGATCCACGGTGAAGCGGCTGAGGTTGGCGTTCCGGACGCGCGAGAAGTTGGCTGCGGCAATGCCAGTGCGGGCGTGAGCAGCGCGAACCGTCAGGCGCTCCCGGTCGAGCACCTTGATGATTTCCGCCGCCAGGATTGCCTTAAACTGTTCAGCGTCGGCGCTCTTATGCCCCAGATCACGAAACACGTTGCCGCTTCCCCGCACTACGTCCAGCTTTTCGCGCTTCATCGCAGCATCTCCTTCAGTCTCATGAGACGGTCGTGGGTCAGAGTCAATTTCGCGGTGTGAGGACTTTCGGACAAGGCCGGGCTACTTGCTTGATGCAGCCCTGAGGCGGTTCAAGAAACGAACGGGCGTCTTGAGTTGACACTCCCAAACCCGCACGATCTTCCAGCCGCGCTTTCGCAGTTGACGCGATACCTCCCAGTCACGGAGCATGTTGCGCTGAACCTTAGCTCGCCAAAAGGCAGCCGACGACTTGGGTTCTTGGTAGCACCGAGGGCAACCGTGCCAAAAGCACCCGTCAACGAACAGCGCGACCCTCGCCTTCTGGAAAACGAAGTCGGGCTTCCCGAACATAAGGGAGTGCCGCCGCCACCCCGTCACCTTTCCGGCCCGCAAAATGCTTGCCACTCGCATCTCGGTACTTTCATTGTCGCGGCCGCGAATGCGCGCCATGACCATCGACCGCTGCGACTTGGTAAAGACATCAGCCATCTGCGCCGAATTTCTTGAAAAGCCAATTCAGCACGGCGCGCTGTTCCTCTTGCCCTGCCCGTCGGACTTGCGACAGCAACCAAATGCTCGTAGGTTTCTCGCCGGTAATATTCTTGGCTCCCTGATTACAGCTCGAGCAGAGTGCGCGAAGGTTTGACAGCTCGATCTTCCCACCGAGGCTTTTGTCTTTGATGTGTCCGAGATGGAGCCGCACTTTGCGGCCTGTCGCGGGATCAATTTCGCCGGGTGTGAGGCCGCACATCTGGCAGGTGAACCCGTTGCGATCCAGAACCTCCGCCCGGAGCTTGGCGGAGATTCCCCGCTCGAACTTGATGGGATTTTCGGGAGGTTCTTCCGTTAGCACGTATTGTCCGGGCTTTGTTGCGCCTGCCGTCATTGTGCGTCGCTGTCTCCTCGGCGGAGCGCTCTGCGTCATAGTGACGGCGGGCTCGGCAAAGAGCCGACTCGAAATCGACGGCACCCAGGGCACAACCGCCGGATTTCCGGAGATCGCACCAGTGCATTAGATCCGCGAGCAGGTCACCGAGCGCTGTCTCTGGGTCGGCTTGGACGTCCCGTTCGGTGCCGCTCGTGCTGGCGAAGCTGGCCACGGCCAGCGCGCCCCGTAAGGCACGATGGGCGTTGAGGGGCTCGGCGCCACTCGACGCCAAAAGTCGATTCAACGTCCGAATGCGTTTCCCAATCTTTTCGATTGCTGTATCGCCCACGAGTCCTCCTCGCATGCGCCCACAGGCTCCTCAGTTCGCCCACCCTGCGGACGTTATAGTTTAGAACACATCTCGCCTCTAGGCGAAGTACTCTCTCGGTGTGAAAAAAAGGCGCACGGGGAAGAACATTGTGGGCAGGCGCGTAGCCGAGGCACGCCGAAACTGTACGCCAGCGCTAACGCAAGACGCGCTTTCGGGAAAGCTCGCTGGCCGCGGGATCCAGCTTGATCGTTCCACCGTGGCGAAGATCGAAAACAATCTCCGTCATGTCCTTGACTACGAGCTTAAAGCCCTCGCCGAAGTGCTTGGTGTCGAAGTTGCGTGGCTCCTTGGCGATGGGGAAAAGGGACCGGCATGACTGCGGGCGAGCGCAAGATACTGCGGGCCAAGTTGCTCGCCGAGCAGAACGGCATCTGCCCCGTCTGCGGACACGACAGCGACTACTGCTACTTTCACGCGCGCAATATTGAGCACCCCGGAGAGTGCAGGAAACAGCCGGTCGTTGTTCTAGAGCACAATCACATGCATTGCAAGATGGGATGCGAGGTTTGTATTCGGGGAGTAGTGCATCACGCGTGCAACAGGTTCATAGCGTTCATCGAGGCAAATCCCCAGGCCCATGACAGGATTATGACGCCTTGGCTGAGAGACTTCTTGGCGAGAGGAGGAAAGGCTTAGGCGGGGTCAGTTGACCCGGAACATTGTCCTGCAAAGGACGACGGGATGAAGGAGGGGAGCGCCGTCCACATTCTCTATGATGTACGGCAGTCCTGACCGAATCAACATTTTGCGGATCGGTTCTATCAGGCGCGGCCATTTATGCCCGTTGCCATTGCGTTTAGCGAGGTCGGAGTAGGCATGACACGGCGGCGAAGCGTGAATGGCGTCGAACGAAGCGAGGAACTTAGGGTCGAGAGTAAGCGCGTCAGCTTGGATGAATTCAAACGGATAGTTTGGTTGGGGGTTGACATCCACGCCGACAACGCTGAATCCGGCCATGCTGTACCCGACGCTGGCGCCGCCAGCGCAACAGAAAAGATCAAGGAGTCTTGGCTTCATCACACGAGTTGCTACCGTCCTGTTTTGGCGCGTTCTAGGAATGGAGGTAGCACGTTTCGCGCCGTTTGTCGGTGAGGTCTTTGTCATCGCTCGATTGCCGACCGCGCCGATCGCCGAGAAATTAGGTTTTCGGTTGCCGCAGTGTTTGCGCATATTGTAGCGCACGTCGGGGTCTGCACGGTCAGAACTCGAAAAACAGGAAAGGAAGCCGCTTACTCACGGATGCTTTAACTCCAATGTTGGGACGCCCTCATCAGATCCTACTTCTTTTTCCCGGCTGCCGCCGCTGCTCTTGCCCGCTCCTGCATCGCCAGCATCACCACCTGCAGCATGTCGTCCTGCGGCGCGGGCTTGCCGGTCCAGATTTCGAACTGCCGTGCCGCCTGGTGGACGAACATTTCGATGCCGGGGATGATCTGCGCGCCCCGCTCTTTGGCCAGTTGCAGCAGGCGGGTTTCGAACGGGTCGTAGATCATGTCGAAGACGTAGCGGGCGTTGATTTCTTTTTCCTGCAGCGGAGTTTCGCGGGTGTTGCCCATGCCCACCGGCGTGGCGTTGACGATCACGTCGAAAGAATATTTCTTCAGGTCGGCGCGCTTCACCGAGCGCGCGTGGGCGCGCCGCGCCAGCTTTTGCCCCGCAGCCACGTTCCGGTTCAGAATGTAAACTTCGGCTCCGCGTTCTTTCAGTCCAAATACGGCAGCGCGAGCCGCGCCTCCGGCGCCGAGCACGAGGATTTTTGCGTCCTGAATCGTGCTCAGCCGGCGTTCCAGAGGGCGCACCACTCCGGAAGTATCCGTATTAAAGCCGTAGAGTTTGCCATCCTGCGCGCGCACCACCGTGTTGCAGGCGCCAATCTTCGTGGTATGGGAATCCGTGTTATCTAAATAAGGAAGAATCGCTTCCTTATACGGCATGGTGATGCTGAGCCCGTGGATGGGAATCTCGCGCACGCAGGTGAGCAGGTCTTTCAGTGTCTTGGCATGCAGCGCCAGGTAAACGCCATTGACGTTCTCGCGGCGGAAGGCCGCATTCATGATGGCGGGCGAAAGCGAGTGGGCGACCGGATCTCCGGCAACGCCGTACACGCGGGTAGCGGCGTCTAGCTGCTCGATGCGGTAAATGTTGCGCAGCTCCTGCGCGGTGACTTGTCCGGGAGCGGTTTCTTCCCCCGGACTGACGGCCGCGAAGGTAAACACGCTGCCGGCGCGCACTCCGAGCACGCGGCTGATAATGCCCTGTTCGCCCATGCAGACCCCGACCAGAGAACTATTGTCTCGTTCGCGGCCGAGGAACTGGATCATGGAAACGTTGTCGGAGAGCGTGGCCGCCGTGCTGACGACTTTATAGAAGTCGGCGGGGAAGGCCCGCATCTTTTCCAGAGTCTCGTCGAGCTTCTTGGTTCCGCGAAAATCGTGAAAAGAAAGGATGAGCGCGGCGCGAGTCCGCAGCTTCTGCAACTGATCCGGCTTGCACTTCAGCGCCGTCTGCAGTTCAACGTCGACCAGCTGGCATCCCGTTGCCGAGGCTTTCGCCAGGATGTCGAGTTGAGATGCGATGGAGCCGCGAAACTTGCCTCCGCTGGCGACCCGCCGGCAGGTGGCGATCACCGTAATGCCGGAGTGAATCTCCATAAAATGCTTAATCTTGGGAAGCGCCAAGGCCGGCTTCGACAGATAATCTAACCTAAGCTCCAAAAAGGAGTTATCCCGAATTAATCCCTCCGCCTTCTCCACCAGTTCGGTGGGATCGGAGGCGGCCACGGCCACGCAAACCCGCGGCAGCCGTAAGGGCAACAAGCGGGGTGGATAACTTTTAGGAGCAGAAATCATCTTGAATCAACAGGTTCGGATTAACCCAACAGGTACGGATTGCACCAATAGGCTCGGCGCGAATCTTACAGGGGTCGAATTATAGATGCAACTGTGTATTCATAATTCGCCAGAAAAAACTGTTTTCACATTCCGTCTGACACCCTCGTAACCTTGACCCTCCCTTACCCCCTTGTTACCTTCCAACTGGAGCATTGCTCCCATGGCATTTGACTGCGGAAGAGCGCCCAGCGTGTCTCTTCTCGGAGGTAACATGAAGAAAATAGGATGGTTATTGTTGGTGGTGGCGGCCGCAAGTTGGGCTCAAACAACCCCGGACGCGAACGAATCGAGCGCCGCCTCGCCTCAGGGGACGGCCCCTACAACGGCCAGTTTCCCCACCGAGCGGGTGCAAATGCCCACTTATGCAGATGTTTACTGCTCTGGTTTCATTAATCGCCAAGTTCTGCCCGATGCGAACTTCGTGGCCGGCGGACTGCAAACCCCCACTACAACCAAATTTACCAGGGGTGACATGGTTTATTTACTGGGCTCGGGTTACACCACCGGCGCCGAGTATGAGATCATCCGCGCGCTGCGTGACATCGACGAGTATGAAATGTACCCCGGACAGCGCAAGCTGATGAAGGCAACCGGACAGCCCTATGGGGAAATTGGCCGGGTACGCATCGTCGATACCCGCAGCAAAGCGGCCGTGGCGCAGGTCGAATACGCCTGCGATCCAATCAATCCGGGAGACACCGCCATTCCTTTCGCGGAAAAAGCCATGGTGAATTTTCATCCGCCGCTGCGCTTTGACCGCTTCCTGCCCACCGGCAGCAAAGTTTCCGGCCGCATCGTGATGGGAAGAGATTTTGACTCAGTGCTGGGCACGGGCCAGAAAGTCTATATCAACGTGGGTACGAACCAGGGCGTGAAGGTGGGCGACTATTTCCGCGCGGTCCGCACTTACGAAGCCGACCTCAACGATCCCGTGGATTCGCTTTCGTTCAAGGCTGCGCTGAGTGAAGACACGCAAATGAAGCAGGCTTCGGTCGATCCCAGTATGTTCACCAAAGGGAACGGCCCGGTAATTCACGTCCGCGACCTGCCACGGCGCGCCGTAGGCGAGATCGTCGTAATCGGAACCACGCCCACGACCGCAACTGGAATGATCGTGTTCGCCATGGAAGACGTTCACGCCGGCGATGGCGTGGAGTTGGACGAACTGCAGGCCCAGCAGCAATAACCTTCGCAAGCAACACAGAGAAAGTCAGGCCGGGACGGGCAACCGTCCCCGGCTTTGCATTTTGCTTGTGTGGGACGGACACTCCTGTCCGTCGCCTTTGACTTTGATTTGAAGCAGGGCTATGACTCCCGACGCAAAACCCTTGTCATTCCGACGCGCGAGCGAAGCGAGGCAGGAGGAATCTGCTTTCTGCCGGGAACCACCACCGCCCCGGAGACTCCACCCGTTCCCATCCCGAACACGGAAGTGAAGCCCCGCAGGGCCGATGGTA
>PKVZ01000212.1 GCA_003131635.1 Acidobacteriaceae bacterium | reverse complement strand
TTCCGTTGCCCGGCATGCGGTGCAGTTCGTGGACGAAATCCAGAGTGCGCTGAGTGTAGGGAGATCCCTCCATGTCAACGCGCACAAACTCCGGAGGATTCATAGACGCAGCCTTGGCGACCAGACCGCTAACGATGTTTCGGGCCAGTTTCTCGTCGACGTCCAGGCCCATGTGAGTGAGTTTCAGGCTGATATTGGCGTTGAGATGATTGGCGGCTATGGCGTCAAGAATCTGATGATAGAGTTGCGCGCTGTGCTGGGCTTCATCAGGATTGGTGACGTTTTCGCCGAGGTTATCGATGCTAACGCTCATGCCAGCGCGGTTGATGGCTTGCGTGGCGCGGACAGCGTCGGCAATCTGCGTGCCTGCAACAAATCGTCCGGAGACGCGCCGCCCCAGAGAAGATCGCTCGGCGAAGTTACGTAAAGATGGATTTTCGGAAAGATGGACGAAGAACGCTCTTAACATGCCGCACCTGAAAAATGGCAAGCCGCTAACCCAGATTGGTGTATCAAGATCACAGAAAGTTGTATCACAAGGCGCCTATGCGGTAGATAGGACTTGGATCACATGGCAGGCGGCGGGATTCTACAGCAGGACGATGGCCGCGCTAGAGCGTGAATTTCAGTTCGACAATTTCATGGGTTTCGTGGGACGCGGGCTCCCATTTCCACGCCTGCAAAGCCATCTGGGCAGATTGAACAAGAAGAGGGTGGCCGCCTTTTATTTCAACCGACTTAACCGTGCCGTTGGGCTCAACCAGCACGTCCGCCCTCACGCTACCTTGGATTTTCATGGAACGGGCGATGGTGGGATATTGCGGAGGAGTGCGAGCGACAATTTTCCGAGCGCTCTCAGAAGGATCCTGAGCAGCAATTCGGCTGGGCGCGAACATCGCTAACGGGGCTAGAAAAAGAGCCAAAATTACAAGCTTACGTCGTATGAAGGTTCTCATGGGGGCGACTTAGGCAGAATAAGGGCAATCTAATCCGGGGCATAGATTACGCCAGTAATCCCGCCGGCAGATCGCGGACGGACGAAAGGACCGTGAGNNGTGATGGCCTGGCGATAGCGCCGGTCCTGCACGTCGCCGCAGGCATAAACTCCGTGGACGCGGGTGTGCACATAGTTGTGCGTTTTGAGGTAGCCGTCCGCGTCGGTCTCGAGGTGGCCGCCGAACATCTTCGCGTTGGGCTCGTGGCCGATGCCCAGAAACAGCGCGCTGGTGGGGAAGTCCCAGACTTTGCCGGTCTTCACGTTCCGCAACTTGAGGCCGGTTACTTCCTGCTTGGCATGATCATAGACGTCTTCGACGACCGTGTCGGGGAGGAACTGGATCTTGTCGTTCTTCTTGGCGCGTTCCAGCATGATCTTGGAGGCGCGAAAGCTGTCGCGGCGGTGAATGAGCGTGACCTTGGTGGCGAAGCGAGTGAGGAACAGGGCTTCCTCCATGGCGGAATCGCCGCCGCCGACCACCACGATTTCTTTTCCTGAAAAGAAAAAGCCGTCGCAGGTGGCGCACGACGAAACGCCGTGGCCGATGAGCTTCTGTTCGTTGGGTAGTCCCAACCACCGGGCGGAAGCGCCGCTGGCGATGATCAACGATTGCGCATGCACCTGGTGCACACCCAGATGGAGGAGGAACGGGCGCTGGCTGAGGTCGGCGCTGGTGAGATGTGCCATACGGTATTCGGCGCCGAAGCGCTCCGCCTGCTTGCGCATGTTCTCCACCAGTTGCGGCCCCATAATTCCTTCGGGAAAGCCGGGAAAGTTTTCGACCAATGTAGTCAGTGAGAGTTGGCCGCCCGGTTCGTGGCCTTCGACTAATAGAGGTTTCAGATTGGCGCGCGCTGTATAGAGAGCGGCCGTGTGTCCGGCGCAGCCGGATCCGATGATGACGACATTGCGGGTTTCGCTCATGATTTTGTAAGTGTTCCGTTAGATTGCGTATTTCAGATTTCGATGCATCGTGCGGGTCGGCTTCTCGCGACAATAAACTCAACCACTAAGGCCGCTAAGATTCATGAATTGATCCTTCATCTTTGTACTTCCGTGGGTCTGGCAATTTTATTTTTTGCTGCGGGCTTGGATCCGTTACTNNTCGTAGGCGCTTTGGTCCGGCGGAGGACCGTTCTCCGAACCGCTGCAGCGCGCCAGCGCGATCGAAGACTTTCCAAAGCGCTCGAGCCGGATGCGGCTCACGGGAGTATTCGCCGCAACCATTGTGGCAGAACTGCTGATGGCTGAAGCACTGTCTTCGAGCGAGACCTGAATCAAGTCTTTCGGATCGCGCACGTGCAGCACAAGAGTCTCGACCATGCTATGTCCATCATTGCTGAAGGAATACTGCACGCTGGAAAATAACGCCTGCACGGAAAATTCCCGGCGGATGCGCACGTAGCGGGCGACTGACGGCTCGTCAGAAATTTGCGTACTTTGCCCAGGCTGAAGGAAGTTCGGCGCGTCCGTCAGCGTGGAGAGACCATGCGAGATTTCGAAATCCGAACTGAACAGCGGCTGTTTCGGAATGCGTGCCAGCGCTGCCGCAATCTCCTTCTGCTCCTGGGCGGACGGGGTGCACACATTTAGAACATTGACTTTGACTTGCGGCTGGGCGGATGGAGTCTCAGGCGATTGCTGAGCAGCGATAGGAAGACTGAACAGCAATCCAGCCAGGATAAAAATATGTTTTGGGATCACTGCCGAATTCTAAATGATGACCGCAAGAAAGCTTAAACCCCTTCTAAACCACAAGACCGCGTATAGGGTTTGCCCCTGCGAGAAAGACGGTTAGAATTCAACAATGGCGAATCTTACGCTGGTTTACGGCATGCGGCTGCTGCCGTCAGAAGATGTGGCCGAGGTGGGCCAGGCTCCAATAAAACTTACCAACGGCCGCGAGGCCCACGTCACCATGCACGTGCTCGAAGGCAGCAAAGAAGAAATCGAAAAACAGTTGCGTACCAGCCTGGAAGCGTTCTTCGATCTGTATCCGGAGATCTAGACGGTTTGCGGGTACCGGCGCTCAGGTGCAGGTGCCGCAACCCGCGTTAATCAGCGAGTCGAGTCATGCGGGAGTTTTACTGGAAGCTGCGTGCAAGAATGTCGACGGCCGGTTTATGGCCGCAAGGCTGGATCGCGCGCGGAGCCTGCTATTCGCTGGGCCTGGCCGTGGCGCTCTTCGTTCTGGAAATACTGCTGCGGCTGGTTGCCCCTGCGGCCAGCGATAGCCTCGGAGGGTGGGTCAAGTTTCTGGTTTTCGACGCGGCTGTATTGTTCTCCATTCTCGCCTTCCGCTGGCTGAGGCGAAAGCTTTTGTGGCGCCTGCGCAACCGGCTGATCGTCACTTACGTGTTCATCGGCGTGATTCCCGCCGTGCTGTTGGTGGTGATGGCGCTCATTACCATCTATCTTTTCGCCGGACAGTTCGCCAGTTATGTAGTGACTTCTGAGATCAATTCCCAGTTGCGCAGCATGCAAGCTGTAAATGCCGCGGTGAGCAATGAACTTGCGGCGCGCATCGAGAAGGGCCAACCCCCAACCGCGGAGTCATTGGCGGGACTAAGAAAACGCGATCGCGCTTGGGGCAGACGGCGAGTCTGTGCCTGGCACGGGACGCGGATTCTGCTGATCAGCGGCGGGAGCACGAATCCTGCGCCTATGGATTTTCCTGACTTCTTCAACAAAGATCAGGGCCCGTACACGAAAGTGATTCGCGAAGGCCAGCCCTTCAAGGAAATTGTTCGCGACCATAATCAGTTGTATTTGCGCGTGGCTTCCGTATTTGATGTCGGATCGGAAAAACTCACAGTAGTCACCGGCGAGCCTTTGGATAAGGATCTGATCGCGGACATCGCCGCTAATTTGGGCGAAATTACCGTCTATAGCGCAGGCATCATGCTCGACGAGACGCACCCAAATTACCGGAACCCAAACGCGCCGAATCAACATGGTTTTGAAACCCGTCTTTTCGACGAACGGGAGAAGGCCAAGGACGGCGGCGCTGTTCGGGAAGGGAAAGCTGGTCCCACTGCGGGAGGTGAGATTTTCCATCCAACGTTCACCGTGGGATCGCTCGCCGACCCTGCGGACATGATGGATCGTGAGATCACCTTCGGAACGCCGCTTCCCGTTGTGGACTGGAAAACTGGCGATCTGGCGCGGGCCGGCGCTCTTATAAAGGTGCGAACCCGGCCTTCGGTGCTCTATGCGCACTTGTTTGCAGCCCTGGGAGATATCGCCCAAGGCGTGGAATACATCCTCTTGGCGATCCTGATCTTCTTCGCGGTAATTGAGTTGGTGGCGCTGATCATCGGCACGCGTATGACCCGGACGGTGACAGGCGCCGTGGCCCAACTCTATGACGCTACGAAAAATGTCGATCGCGGTGACTTCGGCCATCGCATTCCGGTGAAATCCGCGGACCAATTGGCGCAGCTTTCGTTGTCGTTCAACTCGATGACGGAATCCATCGAAAAGCTGATTCTGGAACAGAAAGAAAAACAGCGGCTGGAGGGCGAACTGGCGATTGCGCAGGAAGTGCAGGCGCAACTTTTTCCGCGGCAGGTATCGGAACTGGAGTCGCTCGAAGTGCATGGCTTCTGCCGTCCGGCGCGCACCGTGAGCGGGGACTACTACGACTTTCTCACCGCCAGTTCCCACAAGTTGATTCTGGCGGTCGGCGATATCAGCGGAAAAGGAATTTCGGCCGCGCTCTTGATGGCGACCATCCACTCGGCGGTGCGCGCCTACAGCGTGGAGAGCTTGCCGCAGATGCGGGAGCCGGTGGCGGTGGGCGCCGTGGCTGGCGCGGGCAGAATCATGGCTGCCTGGCCAGAGGGCATCGAGGTTTCTCCCGGAGCATTGCTTGGCCTGCTCAATCATCAGCTCTACGAAAGCACGCCTCCGGAAAAATATGCCACGCTGTTTCTGGGCATTTACGACGGCCGCTCGCATCAACTGACCTACAGCAATGGAGGCCATCTGCCGCCGATCCTCATTGGCGAAAATGGCGGGGTGCGGCGTCTGGAGGCCGGGGGAACGGTTATCGGCTTGTTCGACAACATGACTTATGACGAAGGTACGGTGCAAATGCATCCCGGCGAAATCTTTATTGCCTATAGCGACGGCGTGACCGAACCGGAAAATGAGTTTGGCGAATTCGGCGAAGAACGATTGATTGACTTGGTGACCGCAAATCGTCACCTCCCTTTGATTCAGATCAGTCAGGCGGTGACATCCGCAGTTGACGACTGGATCGGCGACAACGAGCAGCCGGACGATATTACGCTGGTGCTGGCGCGAGCGCGGTAGCAAGTGGTCGATGAGGTCCGAAGAACAAAGGTTGCTGCGCGGGCTGGGGATTCCTGCCTGATTCAATCTTGCTCGGACCGGCCTGATTTCAGAACCGATTTCAGAAAAATCTCGATCCGGCTTGTCGTCCAAATGGCGACGCCGGTTCCGAAGAAGTCCGCATCCTCGCTCCAAATTCCACACCCTAGTGCGAGGGCGCTGGCCACCACGGGCCAGTCGTTGTCGTCGCGACCATGCAGCCTTTCGCGCGCCTCGTTTTCGAACATGGCGTACAATTCGCGTTCCATTGGCTCGATAATTATTCGCAAATACGCTAGGGATCCCTGAACGTTCGTCTCGGGTTTCCCGCGTTTCTTGAGAAGCGCGGGAAGGTATTTTTGAGCGTCGTCAAATGCGACGTCGGGCGCAAAGAAGCGAAGGCCCTGGGCTGAGTAGGTATCAAGTAGTTGCCGAACTCGGCGACCTAAAATGGCGCGAATCAGGATGTTCGCATCGAGAACAATCATCTCAACGCTTTCGTACCTTTTCCGCGCCGGCGAATCTGTTTGAATTCGGTCACAAGTTCTTCTTCGTCGACCTCCGTGAGCGCGTCGGCGAGGCGGTCGGCCGCGGCCTTGAGTTCTGAAAAATCGGCCGACTTGACACGCTTCCGGTGTGTGGGGACGTACACGCCTAGAGTCTCCCCGCGACGGGTGACCGCGACGGGCATTTCCGATTCTAGAAATCGAGCGATCTGCTCGCGGAACTCACGGACGCCGACTTTGAGTGTGGCCATGCGGACTCCTTCGATAATGTTAGTGTACCCCCATGTGTACACATAGGCAAGCTCGCGCACTCAAATCTTTTGTTTTTTCCAGCGCCCCTGCTTGAATAGCACTGCACTTGCCGCGGCCATGGAGCTCTCGGCGATAGCGATAGAAAAGAAAACTCCATTCGAATGCATCTTCAGCGGAATCGCCAGCCAGTAGGCCAGCGGAATCTCGAATAGCCAGAAGCCGAAAAAATTAACGATGGTGGGAGTGATCGTGTCGCCCGCGCCGTTGAAGGCCTGCATCATCACCATAAAATAAGCGTAGCCGAGGTTGCCGTAGCTGATGATACGCAGGCAGGCTGCGCCCAGCGGGACCACTGCCGGATCTTTCGTGAACAGCCGCACGATCGGCTCGGGGAAAAATATGAAGACCAGGCCGACGGCCCCAAGAAACATCACATTGTAAAGCCCGGTGCGCCAGACAGCTTTTTCGGCGCGTTCGGGATGTCCCGCGCCTAAATTCTGGCCGACGAGCGTGGCTGCCGCGTTGCTCAATCCCCACGAAGGCAGGATGACGAAGATCACGATGCGAATCGCAATCGTATAGCCGGCGAGGGCGGCGGCGCCGAAGATGCTGACGATGCGCACCAGACCAATCCAGCTAGTGTGAGCAATGGCGAACTGCAAGATGCCAGTCAGCGAAACGCGGACCAAACGCAGCAGCACACCGAAGTTCAGGCGCACCTGGCTTCGGAGGATGCGGAGACGCTCGGTGCCGCGCATCAGGCGATAGAACTGGTAGAGAACTCCGATGCTGCGGCCGATCAGCGTGGCCAAAGCCGCGCCGGTCACGCCCAGGCGTGGAAACGGTCCCCAGCCAAAGATCAGACAGGGATCGAGAATCAGATTGATGATGTTCGAGACCCAGAGCAGACGCATGGCAATGGCGGCATCGCCGGCGCCACGGAAGATCGCGTTGTTGAGAAAGAGCAGCAGAACGGCAAAACTTCCGCCCAGGCAAATCCTGGTGTAACCGCTGCCAGTCGCGACTATCTCGGGCGAGGCGCCCATCAAGCGCAGCAGGTTCGGCGCAAAGAAAAAGCAAGGGACCCCGATAGCGAGGGAAATAAACAATCCGAGCGCGATCGCCTGCACACCTGCAACCGCCGCGCCTTCAGGATCTTTTTCTCCGATACGCCGCGCCACCATGGCGGTGGTCGACAGACTCAAGCCCATGGCCACGGAGAACACCAGGGTCAACAACGATTCCGTGAGCCCCACGGTGGCGGTGGCGTTGGCACCCAGCCGTCCCACCCAGAAGATGTCCACCACCGCGAACAGCGATTCCAGCACCATCTCCAAAACCATGGGGACGGCCAGCAACAAAATCGCGCGGTTGAGGCTCCCCGTGGTGTAGTCCTGATGCGAGCCGCGCACGGCTTCCACCAGTGAGGCCCATAATGTGTGCCGCTTTTCCGCAGCGGAGGCCGTGGCTTCCATGGGTACCTGCAAACTTTCCACGCTAGTCGCCACGAAAAATCCAGGCGAATGCGTTGATAAGAATTACTAGAGACAGAACAATTAGGTCCGATCTAGCGGACTCAGGAGGATGGCGGACTACCGAGGGTCAGACATTGTCATTTTCCTTGCGGCGAATCGTTGCACTGATTGCAGGGCCCACATCAACGAACGATTAAATCTGAGGGATTATAGCGCGAAGCGGCGGCGGCGGACAAATACGAGATAGCTCCGGTAGTGTCCTAATTTGCGGCGAAGGGTTTCACTAAGTGGCGTCGGCATCCTTGCCGCCCTAGGCAGCGGCGGGCGGGACGCCCGCCGGACAGCCGCCGGGACGGCGGCGCTACGATTGCGGTACGGGAATTAGGACACTACCATAGCTCCTACTCACTTCTTCGCAAACAGACTCACCCGCGCCGTGACGGCTAAATTCTTAACCATGCCCCCCAAAACCACCGGTCCCAGCGGAGTTTCCAGAAGGCCGCGGCCGTCGGCGCGGGGATCGTAGGTGTTCGCGTTGATTGTTTCCCAGCGGTGTCCATGCAACTCGTAAGCGAAAGTGACGGTGGAAACATCGGCAGGCGTGCCGTCATAGGAAGCGCCCTTGTAATCGTGCGGAGTGCTGGTGCCTCCAGAAAAATAAATTCGATGATCGCGGTCGCCGCCGCCGCCAGCGATGCCAAACCGCGCAGTGCCGGGATGCGGCGGCAGTTTGCTCCATTCAATCCTGGTGGGATCTTTGTGGTCGATCTTGCCCAGCCAGCCGTCGTCGGAGGCCACATAGCGCGGTCCACCCGCTGGGCCTGGTTTAGCGCCATCCACGACCACAATCTCTTCATCGGCTATTCCGCCCGCCATGCCGAGGGCGGGTGTACCGGGGAACGGCGTAGCCTGACTCCAGGTATCTTTTTCGACGTCGTAAATTTGCACATCGTTCACCGGGCCGCCAGCCGACCGGCCGCCGATCAAATAAACGAACCGATCGTGGGTCACGCCGGCGACCGCGCTATCCACCGCTACCGGTATGTCTTTGCCGCGGGACCAGCGGCGGGCGCCGGGCTCATACACATTGACGTCGGGAACCGTTGTCTCCATGCCCTGGTTATCAACCACGTATCCGCCCATGAGGACGACCAGGCCTTTGGCTCCGCCGGCGGCTGCGTTCAAACGGCCCGCAGGCCCGGGAACCGAGCGGCCTGTGGTCCACTTACCGGTGCGCGTCACGGTCATGATGTAGACCTGGTTGGTAACGTCATCCCAGTTTTTCTTCGATCCAACTCCCATCAGCGAAAAAAGTTGGAAGCCGCCCTTAAGGCTGGCGACCGCATTGTTGGAGACGGCGGCAGGCATGGAGGGAAACTTCGGTTCATCCTGCCCCAGGACACTTGCGGCCCATAGCACAAGGAGGAAAAAGGCGAAAAGTTTTTTCATTGCAGAGATATTACCCCACAACCCCTGATCGCGTTCGGAGGCGACATTCTGGACTCAGCACGCCGAGAACGGCTGCTTTCAGGCTCTGCTCTTAAAACCAAGTATGGCGGCGATACTCGCGGTAGGCATCGCCAAATGCCGCTTCGAGCAATTGTGCCTCGCGGCGGGCCCGAAGCGCCTGCATAACGATGATAGCCAGGACGAGTAGCCAACCGATGGGCCGGTGGATGAGCACCACAAATCCTGCAATCACCACGGTTCCGAATACATAAATCGGATTGCGGATTTTCGAATAAATCCCGTGCGTTACCAACTTGTGAGCCTCGGCCCGGATGGCGAAGGACCGGCCCAACTGGTAGCGGGCAGCGGCAACTCCGGCCAGGCCCGCCACCAACAGGGCTGAGCCCAGGCCGCGTTGCCAATCCCATGGGCCGGGCATGTTAAACATAAACCAGACAAGTCCGCAGACGGCGATGATTTGTACGGCTGTAAACAGATAGAAGCTTCGGCCATCCATCGTTTATTTTGCCTTCCCTACGGTCTATTTCAATGGGACTTATTCGATCAAGACTTATTCAATTACGCCCTGGCGCACCGCGTGAATGAAGTCCGTAAAAGCGGGAGTGCCGCCCCCGGCGCGCATCAGACTGGCTATCTGCCCTCGATGATAGGCGGAATGCATCACAACGTGGGTCAACACATCCTGTACGGAACTGGTCCACGGTTCACCCTTGCTGTTTTTGCAAGTGATTTGCGCGGAGAGTCCTGCGTAAGAAAGCTGGGAGAAATATTCGCTCCAAAGTTTGGCCAGTTCATCAATTTGTGCTTTGCACTGGTCGATGCTGAATTCAGGCCAGACCGCCAGACTTTGAGATTGTTGCCCCAGCCGTTCCAGCCACAAACGCTCGGCCGAAACAATGTGAGCCATAAGCTTCAACGTCTGCGCGAGAGTTGGTCTAGCTCTGTCGGCCTCTATCGCGGCTAGTACTTCGCGGTTAGCCCACGCATCATAGTCAAACTGACGGCGCAGATGTCCCAGCAGATCCAAAATTCATTACCCGTGGGGAGCTTGAAAAATTGACGGCAGTGGGAAAAAATGAACCCCTCCGCACCTCACACTGTAGTTGGCGAGGTGCGCGATCTGCAACCCGGGTTTTAATGGTCCTTTCACACTTCTCGGTTAAACTGCTGGCTGACTCAAGCTGTGAGATATTGTGAGTTACAAGCAATCGCGCGATTGCGCGGTTCGAAATGCCGCTTACTATGCCCCGCAAAGCTGCCTCACCGCGAATGGCTCAGGAAGAGTTTGATGCACGCCCCGCTATTCAACCCAATCCCGAGGCGGGCAAGAAAGCGGCAAAAAAGGGGCGCACATCTCTTGACGATCTCTCCCGCACGGCGCTGAAGGCGTTCCTCATCGCTCGCGATGCTGCGTCCAATGTGCCTGATTTGTTCATTCAATCGTCGCGCATGGCGTTTCTGGCTATCAAAGAGTGCGAGCAGGAACTCGACGTGATCGAGCGCTACATCGATGAGCGTATACCCGCCGCGATTACGAGGGTGAGTGAAGCGCGGGCCCGCCAGTTGTTGACCAGCCTGAAATGTACGACCGACCTGGAACGCATCGGCGACCTGGTGATGAGCATGGCGATGCGAGTGCAGGCGCGCACGGGGAAGATGGCGGCCTCCGATGTACGCCAATTGGTGGAGATGTCGGCGATCCTGCGCGAGATGCTCGACCTGGTTTATCGCGGATTCGTCGATCTGGACCTGGAGTGCGCCCGCAAGGTATTGCAAATGGACAAAGATATTGACCGCGTTTGTCATAGTCTGTTTCAGAAACATCTCACTGAACAGGCCGGGCGCAGCAATCCCTTGAGCTTTGAAGTGCTGCTGATGGCGCAGGCCCTGGAGCGTGCCGGCGACCACACCACTAATCTTGCCGAAGATCTCTACAGCCTCATCGAGGGTCGCAGCCTGCGGCATGCGCCGAAGAAGCGCGCGGCAACGTAAAAAGCGGTTCTCAGCGGCCAGTTGCCGGTTCTCAGTTTCCTGGGACAAAGGATTGGTTTTTCTGAGAACTGGCAACTGCGTTCGGGAAATTCATCATTCCTTAACAAACTGGAAACATTCTCGCAACACTTCCAAAATACAGTCTAAAGAAACCAGACATGAAGTGTGTCTGGACTTTTCGTCACGCCGACATAACGAATCATGCACCTTCCCGTTGGATCTTTCGAACCGCAAGGGGATGTAGGGATTGGTGGTGAGTCTCGCTTGCTCGTCTTCGTAGTCGAAGACGAGGAAGACATCGCCCGCCTGATTTCCCATAATCTGCAGGCCGCTGGCTTCGAAGTACAGAGCTTCGTCAGCGGCGCATCGGTGGTTTCCGAAGCTTTGCGAGAGATGCCCTCACTTTTTCTTCTGGATGTAATGTTGCCCGGTGCGGACGGGTTTGAGCTTTGCCGCCAGATTCGCCAGGCTGTAACTCTTTCCGCAACGCCCATAATTTTCCTGACTGCCAAAACCGGGGAAGCGGACCGCGTCAAGGGACTCGAACTTGGTGGGGATGATTACATTACCAAGCCTTTCAGTCCACGCGAACTAGTCGCACGGGTTCGCAGTGTTCTTCGAGGCGTGCGTAAACCGGTTCTAACCCCAGAAATGCTTCGCGTGGGTGATCTCGAAATTGATGCATCTTCGATGACCGTGCAAGTGCAGGGCAGAGCGGTTCTTACCACCGTGCGCGAGTTTCGCTTGCTGGAGTATCTCGCGAGCCACCTCGGTCGTGTGCTTACGCGAAATCAGTTGCTCGATGCCGTGTGGAAAGAAACTCCTTTCGTGACGCCTCGCTCCATCGACGTTTACGTCCGGCGGCTGCGAGAAAAAATAGAAACCGATCCTCGCCACCCACGCTATTTGAAAACTCTTCGCGGTGTTGGCTACCGTTTTGAGTCTCCAAGGTAGAAAAACCAGGTCTCAGGTCTTGGGTCTTGGGTCTTGGGTCTTAGGCTTTAGATTTCAGTTCTCGGTTCTCCGTCCCGTCCTCCGTTCCGAGTTTCCCCACCACTCGATTTCAACACTCCATTCAAATGCTGTTCTCAGCTTCCTGGGACGAAGGCGCACTTTTCACTGAGAACAGGGAACCGAGAACTGAGAACCGAGAACTGGCGTCTTGATTTATCCTGTCGTCTACTCGCAGCTTGATTCGTTATCAAATGATCGGGCCCAAAGCATTGTGGAAAGCGGACAATCAAAAGGACCGCCTGGCGGAACTTACGGCGCAGTCCGACGATTCCGCGAAGGATCGCTCCCTGCGTCGCGATGTGCGATCGCTCGGTGCCTTGCTCGGCCGCGTGTTAGTGGAGCAGGTCGGTCCGGAACTATTCAATACGGTGGAAGAGTTGCGCCGGCTCATGATTCGGCATCGCGAGCGAGTCGCGCACAGTTCCGCCGCGGGGGCTCATGGCGAACTCATGGCCAGCGCCCAGGCTATGATTTCACGAATGGATGTGGACCGCGCTTATCACGTCACGAAGGCCTTCGCCATTTATTTCGAGCTGACCAACCTGGCGGAGACTAATCACCGCAAACGGCGGCGCCGCGCCCGGCAATTGGATCGGCAATCCGCCCCGCTGCCGGGATCGTTTCATGGAACATTGCTGCGCATGAAGCAAGCCGGCATGTCCGCCGAAGCCGCGCTGGCGGCGCTTCGCCAGGTTACCGTGACTCCTGTATTCACCGCCCATCCCACGGAGGTGGCGCGGCAGACAGTACTGCTGAAGCGTCGCCGCATCGCCGAACAACTGGAGCGGCTCGATCGTCTTCCCCTCACCCCAGGCGAAGCCTTGCGTTGCGAACAGATCATCCATGCCGAGATTACCGCGCTTTGGCAGAGCGACGAAGTTCGGCAGACCAAGCCCACCGTGGACGACGAGATCCGCATGGGATTGCGCTATTTTCGGCTCTCTCTGTTTGAAACCCTGCCGCGTATTTATAGCGAGGTGGCGGAATCGATCCGCGACGTTTACGGAGACGTACTGGAAGCCGGCGAGTTGCCGAACCTGGTGAACTTTGGCTCATGGATCGGTGGTGATCGCGATGGCAATCCGCTGGTCAAGCCCGAATGTGTGAAAGATGCCCTGGAACTGGCGCGGGCGGTGATCCTCCGCGAGTACATCCGCGGCGTGGAGTTCTTGAGCGATTGCCTGAGCTCGTCAACGCGGCAGTCAGGAGCCACAGCGGAGATTCTTTCCCGGCTGCTGGAATATGAGCGCTCGATGCCCGGTGCGTCCATGCTTTGGGGGCGGGGCAACAGGCTGGAGCATTACCGCCGCTTCCTTTCTTATGTGATTCATCGTCTGCAGCGCAGCCATGAAGGAGTGCGCACCCAGAATTCGTATCCCGAAGCCGCGGAATTTGAATCCGATCTCGTTCTGCTGCGAAAGAGCTTAATGTCGAATCGCGGGCAGCGGCTGGCGGAGGCTTTTGTGGATCCGCTGCTGCGCCAACTCCGAACCTTCGGCTTTCATTTGCAGGTCCTCGATATTCGACAGCACGCCCGCGTGCACTCCGAAGTTCTGCGCGAGATTAATACGAAGAAGATCGACGCGAGAAAGATTGAACCAAGAAGAGCCGAACTGAAAAAAACCAAACTACGAAAGCACGAATTGAGAGAGACGAGCCCGGCCTTGGCGGCAGGTGGGGATTTGCCCGAGATCGGGGATATGGGATCGCCTCAGACTCAGGAGTTAATCGCGACCTTCCACACTATCGAGCGGCTCAAGCAGACCTATCCCGCACAGTCGATTCGGCAATACATTATCAGCGGCGCGGAATCCGAGGCGGATGTGTTGAACGTGGTCCAACTGGCGCAGGCTTGCGGCGTGACCCTTGCTGGTTCTGAAAATGATCCTGGGCTGATGCCGGTGCCGCTGTTTGAGTCGATTAAATCGCTGCACGCGGCTGGCGATGTAATGCGGCGTCTGTGGCGGCATCCCGAGTATCAACCCTTACTCGATTCCTGGGGACACTGGCAGGAAGTGATGCTGGGCTATTCCGACTCCAACAAAGATGGTGGAATGCTGACCAGCACGTGGGAGCTGTACAAAGCGCACCGGGAATTGCACAAAGGGGCGCAAGAATGCGGGGTAAAACTGCGGCTCTTTCATGGCCGCGGAGGCACGGTCGGCCGCGGAGGCGGCCCCACGCATTCGGCAATCCTGGCGCAGCCGGAAGGATGCTTTTCCGGGCGCATTCGCATCACCGAACAGGGAGAAGTTCTCAACTGGAAGTACGCCGACGCCGTGCTGGCGGAATGGAATTTGGAACTGATGATTGCCGCCAGTCTGGAAGCGCTCACGCGCCCCGGGGAGCGGCCGGCGAAAGATCAGCCGCTCTGGGAAGAAGCGGTGGAAGAGATGTCAGAGGAAGCCTACCGTGTCTATCGCCGCGATATCGCGGAGAATGCTGACGTGCTGGAATACTTCGAGCAGGCGACGCCGGTTCATGAATTGGATGCGGCGCGCATCGGCTCCCGGCCTTCGCGCCGCAGCAAAGGCCGCCGTCTCGAAGATCTGCGCGCCATTCCGTGGGTGTTTGGATGGATGCAGAGCCGTCATGCAGTTCCTGCCTGGTATGGGGTTGGCCAGGGACTGCAAAGCTTCGCCAAAAAGGGAAGAAGCCACGAGCGCCTGCTGCGCGAAATGTTAAAGCGCTTCGCAATCTTCTCGGATTTGGTACGCAATGTCGAACTCGGTATGGCCAAGGCCGATCTGCACATTGCCAGGATTTATTCCGGGCTGGTGAAGAATGCAGCGTTACGCACCCGCGTCTTCGATATGCTGGAAGATGAGTTTCTGCGGTCGCGCCGGATGATCCTGAGCATCTCCGGGCAACGTGAGTTGTTGGCTGGCAACCGAGTGCTGGCCCGCTCCGTTCATCTGCGCAATCCCTACGTGGATCCGATGAGCCTGATCCAGGTCGAACTGCTACGCCGCAAGCAGCAAGCGGAAGACCTGGCAAAGCTGGAGTACCCTTTGGGCGCGACCATCAATGGAATCGCCGCCGGACTTCATAATACGGGGTAAACCTGGAAGTGCGGTCGGTAGTCGTTCCGCTAACAACCTGGCTGGCCGCCCGTCTGTAGTATGTTGTTTGTGGAAAGATCGGGGCTGTGTCCCTGGTTCCTTCCAGCGCGAAACCTGAATATCTTCGTATGAGTATCTTTCTTGCGTAAGTATCTTAAAGTGCCATTGCCATTCCTGCTCCCATTCCGTCGACGAATACAAAGAGGCCCTATGACTATTTCCAGAATTATGCTGTGTCTGTTTCTCACTCTGCCTGCAGGCATGCTCGGGCAAAACCCAACTCCAGCCGCGAATGCCAATGCCGCGGCCGATCAGGCTCAAACTCCCAAACTCGATCACTTTAATCCGGACCTGGTCGACAAGTCATTGAACGCTTGCGACGACTTCTACAAATACTCCTGCAATAAGTGGATTGCAGCCAACCCGATTCCGGCTGACCAGGTGTACTGGAGCACGGGCGGTGGTTTGGAAATGTGGAACGACAACGTCCTGCGCGAAACTCTGGAAGCTGCCAGTAAGAACGATTCCAAACGCAGCGCCATACAGCAGAAGATCGGCGATTACTGGGCCGCCTGCATGGACGAAAACGGAATCGAAGCCGCCGGCATGACGCCGTTGAAACCCGAACTAGACCGCATCGCCGGGCTTAAGTCCAAGCAAGAAATCACGCTGGAAATCGCTCACCTGCATCACGTGTTTCCGGGAGCATGGGAGGCGGACGACAATCAGACGAAGGCACCCTTTTTCGGCTTCAGCGGCGGACAAGATTATGATGACGCTTCCAAAGTGGTCGCGCAGATCGATCAGGGAGGCCTTAGCTTGCCCAATCGCGATTACTACGTGAATACCGATGAGAAATCGGCGGAGACTCTGAAAAAATATCGCGTCCACATCCAGAAGATGCTGGTGCTGGCGGGAGAGCCGGAAGCGCAGGCCGGCGACGATGCAGGCACTGTAATCGAACTCGAGACCGCGATGGCGAAAGCTCAGATGGATAACATCAAGCGCCGCGATCCCAAGAACGTTAACAACAAAATGAGCCTGGCGCAGATACGCGAGCTGACGCCGTCCATCCAGTGGGATGTTTATTTGAAGGCGGTGAATGCCCCAGCCAGTGAGCATTACATCGTTAGTTCGCCGGAGTTCTTTCGCGCCTTGGACAAATTGCTGGCCGAACATCCGCTGGAGCACTGGAAAACTTACATGCGCTGGCAGGCGATCCACCACGCCGCTCCTTATTTAACCAAGGCGATGGACGATGAGAACTTCAATTTTTTCGCCCGTACTTTAGCGGGCCAGGAGGAGCAGCTCCCACGCTGGCGGCGCTGCACTCATTATGCTGACCGCGATTTGGGAGAGGCCCTCGGTCAGGCATATGTGGACCGTGCTTTCCCGCCGGAGAGCAAGGCGCGCACTCTCGAAATGGTGCATGCCATCGAGAACGCGATGCACAGCGACATTGAGAGTGTGAGCTGGATGACGGCAGCCACCAAGGAGCAGGCCATCGTCAAGCTGAAGGGGATCGAGGACAAGATCGGATATCCTTCGCACTGGCGCGATTATTCCAGCGTGAAGATCACGCGCGACAGCTACCTTGGCAACGTCGAGCAGGCCTCCTCATTCGAATTCGAGCGCTGGGTCGCCAAGATTGGCAAGCCGGTCGACCGCAGCGAATGGACCATGACGCCGCCTACCATTAACGCGTATTACGATCCGCAATTAAACACCATCAACTTTCCTGCCGGTATTCTGCAGCCGCCATTCTTCGAGAAGAGCATGGATGATTCCGTGAACTACGGAGCCATCGGCATGGTCATCGGCCACGAACTCACTCACGGCTTCGACGATCAGGGCCGCAAGTTCGACGCCCATGGCAACCTGCGGGATTGGTGGACCGCCGAGGACGCCAAACAGTATGACGAGCGCGGCAAGTGCATCTCCGATGAATACACGCAGGAAGTTCCCGACGCCGGCGCCGGTGTGAAGCAGAATGGATTGCTCACTCAAGGCGAGGACACGGCGGACAATGGCGGCATCCATCTCGCGCTGATGGCGCTGGAAGCGGATCTCAAGAAGCAAGGAAAATCGCTGGATGAAAAAGGTCCGGA
>PKVZ01000306.1:1949-16404 GCA_003131635.1 Acidobacteriaceae bacterium | reverse complement strand
GGAATCTGGGCGAGCCGCGCGATGTTTCGCGCACTTTGCGACACAATACTCGCGCGTTTGGCTCGCATCCTTATCGCTTTCTTTTTGCTTCACCTTGGAAATGCCGAGCACCCCATGCCACTTCTGATCGCAGTTCTCGTCTTCATGTTCGTGGCTCTCGCCGCCTTCGCCGCCGGTTCGCTCATCGACCAGCGCAACGCCCGCGCCCGCCTCATCAAAGACCGCCTCGCCACCGTGCAAAAAGCTCCCGAGCGCGATCCCAACGAAGAACTCGCTCTGCTGCGCGACGAGCAACTCAGCAGGATTCCTGCACTCGACACCCTGCTCCGCCGCTCCGCTCGCGTCTCCGCCATTCAGGAAGCCTTGTTGCAAGCGGGTATGAAGTTCCGCGCCGGCAACTTCCTCCTGCTGTGCGCCCTCTTCGGCGTTGCCACCGGACTCGCCGCCATCCTCTACACCGGCAATGTCGCCATCTCCTGGGCTGCTCTCATCATCGGCGGATTTCTTCCTTATTCCTTCGTCTCCTATCGCCGCCAGAAGCGCTTCGAAAAATTCGAAGAACTTTTCCCCGAAGCCATTGACACTCTCGCCCGCGCCGTCCGCGCCGGACACGCCTTCACCACCGCCCTCGAAATGATCTCCAATGAAATCGCCGAGCCCCTTGCCAGCGAGTTCCGCAAGCTTTACGAGGAGCAAAAGTTCGGCATGCCCGTCCGCGACGCTCTCATGAACCTCACCGAGCGCGTCCCCCTGGTCGACGTAAAATTCTTCGTCACTGCCGTCATGCTGCAGCGCGAAACCGGCGGCAATCTCGCCGAAATCCTCGACAACCTGTCCTACGTTATCCGCGAGCGCTTCAAAATACAGCGCCAGGTCAAAGTCCACACCGCGCAAGGCCGCCTCACCATGCTCTTGCTCATGGGCATGCCTCCCACGGTCGTCGCTATTCTCGCCGTGTTCAGCCCGGAGTTTGTTCGCCCACTTTTTTATGATCCCATCGGCCACGCCCTGCTCGTGATGAGCATCGCCCTGCAAACCGTGGGCTATTTCGTGATCCGTAAGATTATTAAGATTCAAGTATGAAGAGTTCGGGAAGGGACGACGTTTAGAGGCTGCGGAAAAACTCGAGATTCGTGTCAGGGTATGCCTTTAGGCATACCGTGGGTGAGCGTTATCAATCGCGCTTTTAGGCGCTGCGAGGCGAGAACCGCTGAGGTCGGACTTTTTATGAAGATTCGTATCGAGCATATTCAGGCCCCATAGATGCCCTTAATCCTCACCATCGTCGTCTTTGTCACCATCGTGCTGGTGGTCTTCGCCTTCGGCGCCGCCGCCGTCACCCCCAGTTCCGTCCTTGGAGCCCGCTTGCGCGCTCTCGGCGGCCACGCCACCATCGCCCCGGAAAAGCCGGTCGTCAAAGTTAAGGAGCGCCTTGAGCAGGCCCTCGATCCCATCAGCAAAGCCATCCCCCTCTCACCCTCGGACGTCTCCCGCACCCGCGCCTGGCTCATTCAAGCCGGACTCCGCGACTCCCGCCACGTCACTTATTATTTTGGCGCCCGCCTCATGCTGGCTTTTCTCGGTCTGGCCGGCGTCATCGTTTTCTCCGGCGTCGATAGCGTCCCCTTGCTGGTCTGCGTTCCCGCCTTCGGTTTTTTCGTTCCCCGCTTCTTCCTGAAGCGCATGATCAAAGACCGTCAGCGCCGCATTCGCATCGCTCTGCCTGACGCTCTCGACCTCACCGTCATCTGCGTCGAAGCCGGACTCGCTCTCGATCAAGCCCTCATGCGCGTCGGCAAAGATCTGCACCACGCCCATCCCGACCTCAGCGATGAATTTCATCTCGTCAATCTCGAAATGCGCGCCGGCAAACCCCGCGCCGAAGCCCTGCGCAATCTCGTGGATCGCACCGGAGTCGATGACATCCGTTCTCTCGTCGGCACTCTCATTCAAACCGACCGCTTCGGCACCAGCATCGCCCAGGCCCTGCGCGTTCATTCCGATTCCTTACGCACCTCACGCCGCCAGCGCGCCGAAGAGCAGGCCGCCAAGACCACCATCAAGATGGTCCCTCCCCTCGTGATTTTCATCCTGGTTCCGTTCCTCGCCGTCACTATCGGTCCAGCGTTAATTCAGGCCTACCACTCCCTCGTCAGCAAGTAGTTTGTCGCCGTGACAGATTGCAGATCGCGGTGAGAGTACGTATCGGAGACTACGTTTCGTATCAGGGTATGCCTTCAGGCATACCGTAAGTACCGTTGTCGTAACTGCGCCTTTAGGCGCTGCATGAGGAGATATCCGGAAAACGTCATGCCCGCCCGACTCGCCCAGGCCTTCAACCAAACCCGCCAGCGCACCCTCGCCACCCATCTCGCCGTGGCCCAAACCCATTGGTCCCGTCTGCGCGGCCTGCTCGGCACCCGAAAAGATGACTTCCGTAACGGCTGCGGTCTCTGGATTCGCCCCTGTCGCGGCGTTCACACTCTTGCCATGACCTTCGCCATTGACGTAATCTATCTTGACCGGGATGGCACCGTAGTCCACCTCGTGCGCAATCTCCAGCCCTGGCGTTTCGCCCCCATCCGCCTGCAAGCCGCATCCGTTCTGGAGTTGCCGACCAACTTAATAACCGAAACAGAAACCGCATTGGGCGATAGAATTGAAATCAACATCAAGGAGGGCAGCTAGCTCTCGATCCAAGCCAGGGACCTCGTCGAGCTTTGTTTTCCAATAGGATTCGTATCAGGGCATGCCTTTAGGCATGCCGAAAAACGACGCATCGTTATTCGCGCCTTCAGGCGCTGTTTCTGACTTTATTTTCACCGTGACCGAAACTCTCCAACTCGAAGAACTCATCACACTCCACGACGCTCCCAAGCTTCTGGTCGAGTGGTCTCCACGCTGGCAAGAGTTCACCACCAACATCCGTCCGGCCTTCGCCCGCTCCAGCGCGCGCCTCGCCGGAGAAGCCCCCTTCGGCATCCTTCCCTACCGCGGCCTGACCGTCTCCGTGCTGATGCAAGCCTTCCTGGTTTTCGTCCTGATGGTTCTTCCCCGAGAAATCGCACGTCTCCGCCCCTACGCCGCACCCCGCCTCCAGCCCGACGAAGTCATCTACTACTCCGGCGACGAACTCCCCCGCACCGAAGATTTAGGCGGCGCTCAGTCCGGCGTCACCGGCCGCGCCGGCGGCCAGGAAGCCCATCACCGCACCCAAACCATCCACGTCGCTCGTGGCGCATCGCTCACCCAAAAAGTTGTCGACGCTCCCAATCTCAAGCTTCCCTCATCCCCAGATGCAGTCGCCAACCTGCTCAAGTTCAAATCCATCCCCGGACCGCCTCCGTCCGAAGGCCTGCACTCTTCCCTCACCGCGCCCAATCTCGCCGCCAACGTGATCGCTCCCGCACCCAACCTCGCCCGCGATCAATCCCGCGCCAGCCTCACCCTCAACAATTCCATCGTGCCGCCCGCCCCCAACGTTTCCTCCAATAACTCCCGCTCCGCACCCGCTCTAAACACGGCCATCGTCGCCCCCGCACCCACCGTGCAATCGGACCACACACTCTTCGCACCGCGTCTCGATTCGAGCATCATCGCCCCCGCTCCCAATGTTTCCGCCGATCGCACCCGCACCGCGCCCGCGCTCAACTCAACCATCATCGCCCCCGCCGCCACACGCGTCTCGCGCGATCAAGCCCGCTCCGCTCCCGCTCTCAACGGAACCGTAATCGCCCCCGCGCCATCCTCCGTCACCCGCGAAGTCTCTCCCTCGCGCGTGCAGATGAACAGCATCGCCGTCGTCCCTCCGCCCGTCTCCGCCCCCGAACGCGAATCGGCGCGCACCGCGAAACTCAACCTGCCCGCGCCCTCCGTCGTCGCTCCTCCACCTTCCGCAGATTCTCCTCGCGACCTCCGTCGTCTGGAAAGTGGCGCCCTTCGCTCTTCCGCGCCCAATGTCGTTCCCCCGCCTCCAACTCAAGCCGCCAACGGATCGTTCGTCAGCAGCATCATCGGCAAACTTTTCGGTACGCAAGATGTCGTCCCGCCTCCGCCCAACGTGACTTCCTCCAGTGCCGCAGGAACCTCTCGCAATGCCGGCGGGTCCGGCACATCCCTCGCCACCAATGTCATCCCACCTCCACCCTCGGTCGGAAGCTCCAACTCAAACCTCGGCGGCTCACCCTCAGGCAGATCGACATCATCATCAACCGTGATCCCTCCGCCTCCATCCGTCTCAGGATCGCACGCAACTTCCGGCGCAAACGGATCGTCCAGGAATTTCCCCGGCGCCAACCCATCGAACCTGAACTCACCGAATGTAGTGCCGCCGCCTCCGTCCGTCAGCATCGGCTCCGCCTCAGGCACGGGTATAAGAAGTTCCAGCGCTTCCGCTAACGGAGGCCTTCTCGCCAGCAACATAATTCCGCCTCCACCCAGTTCGAGTTCAGTTGGCTCCGGCTCCGGCAGAAAGGGCTTTGGCCTCGGCGCTCCCGGCGACATCGGTTCCGCTCTCGCGCCTCCCAAAGCTACAAACGGAACCACGGACAATTCCGGAGTAGTCTTATCCGCCGATCCCGGCTCCAAACCCGGCATGCCCGGCACCGGCGGCAAAGGATCGCTCGCCCTATCTCCCACTGGCGGCGACAAGCCCGGCCTCGGTGGCTCCGGCGCGGGCTCCGGAATCGGCGCAGGCTCCGGCTCCGGCAGCGGCCTCGCCGGGAAAGCGACAGCCGATGCCACCGGCGCAGGAAAATCCGGCTCGTCCCGCGGCTCCGAGCCCAATAGCAATGTGCGAACTGGAATCTCTCCCACTCCCGGCCCCGGCGGCGCCGGCTCCGCTCCTACCGGAATCTCCGCTGCTCCCGGCGTCGACGTTCGCGGCGGCAGCACGAACGTAGTCAACCTTCCCAGCTTCGACTCCGGCAACAGCAACGCTCCCACCGTTCCCGGACGCTCCACCGTCAAAGGCGATCCCGGCCCCGCCATCACCATCGTCGCCACCTCCCGCTCCGGCGGCGCATTCGATTTCTACGGCAAGCTTCCCGGCGACAACTACACCGTCTACGTCGACACCAACATCGGCACCGTCGTCATGCAATTCGCCGAAGCCGACCCCAACTCCCACCCNNTCTGCAAGTCCTCGAACCCGGCCCCGCCGCCATGACCGCAAAAATCCTGGCCGTCCTCCCGAGTTGGAAATTCCGCCCCGCCACCCGCGGCCCCCAACCCGTAGAAGTCAACGCCATCCTCGGCTTCAACATCGACACCAACGACAGGTACTGATAACAGGGTGCCCCGTCCAAGCTTTGCTTGGGCGGGGTTTTTAATGTTCACTCGTCACAGACTCAATCCCACAAACAAAATACTGTTGCCCCATGCCATGGGGATTGAGGCGCTTCCAAGAGACCGGTCAAGTCCACTTTTTAACCTTCAGTTGTTATCGCCGACGTCCGAACCTCGAAGGCGCCCACGCGTGCGACACTTTCGTGAACGCACTGGAGCGAGTGCGCCGAGACTACAGTCTTTTCGTGTACGGATACGTGGTCATGCCGGAACACGTTCATCTGCTGCTCAACGAACCCGAGCGCGACACTTTGGCACGGGCTTTGCAGTCCCTAAAACAAGGTGTGGCCCGCCGGCTAGCCTTGCGTGCAGAGGATTCTTTTTGGCAGGCGCGCTACTACGACTTCAACGTTTGGAGCGAACGCAAATTCGTGGAGAAGTTGCGATACATTCATCGTAATCCGGTGGAGCGGGAATTGGTGTCGCGCCCCGAGGATTGGCTTTGGAGTAGCTTTCGCCACTACGCTAACGGCGAAACGGAAGTGGTTGAGATCGAGTCTCAGTGGACGGCGCGCAAACGCGAACAGGCCGGGATTTTTCTTACCCTGAAAGTGCGGTCCCCGGCGGAAAACCCCGCCCAAGCAGAGCTTGGACGGGGCACCCTCAAGAGTAGATTGTTGGAATTGCCTTAGCCCGGGCCAGCCCCCTCGATACTTCATACTTCACCCTATCCCCTAACCAAGCGAACTTATCTAAGAAGCAGCGGAAGTTACTAACTAAGTCAACCTTCAGACTAACCTCCGCGACTCCGCACTAACCCCACCCCGTAACCAAACAATCAGTCGCTGTGGATATCTTTCTCTTGATTCGCCCCCCCCGACCATTTAGCTTTGCGTCTCCTTCCCCCAATCCCTGCTCGCAAGGAGATAAGTATGTCAACGACTCACAACTCCGGACCCGAGTACCCGATCAGCCTCAGGCCCACCGCAACCAAAGTATTAGTTGTTTCCTCGCTAGCTGTAATCGCGTGCTGTCTGTTCTCGATGCCAGCCCATGCGCAAGGCTCACTGCCGATTGGGCAGATTTCAAACATCACCGCTTCGAACGTCTGCACCGGAGCGGGATGGTTCTCGGCCCCCGGGGCTACTACAATCTGCGAGAACGCCATAGTGAGCTGCCCCAATACCGTCAACACTGGTGTCAACTTCGCCTACACTAGCCCATCCGGCATCCCTAACGGCGTCATCACGTTCTTCAACGGCGGCGACGGAACCGCCCCTGCGGGCGACGCCACCGGCACCCCGGCCGCGCCGCTCACCATGGCGCAGACCTACTTCGCTGCGGGCTATGAAATTGTGCAGGTGGCCTGGACTGCGGCGTGGGAGGGAACGGATCAAGGCCAGTCGGGGCAGCTTTTCCCCGGCAACATCCAAACGGCCGCGTGCCGCCCCGCGACATTCATAAACTGGGTGTACAACAACGTTTATCTTCCGATAACCCAACAAGGCTCCGGCGGCAACCCAAAGGCGGGAATGTGCGCCCAGGGATCGAGCGCCGGCTCGGCACAGATCGCCTATTCCCTAGCTTATTACGGAGCCTACGCCTGGTTCGACAATGTCGAGTTGATCTCCGGGCCGGTGCTCAGCGACATCGACCAAGGCTGCGAAATCAATTCGAGCGGGCAGGGCGCGCCAAGCGTGACCATTTGTCCGGCAGGACAGTGGGGTTGTCCCCAACCAAATCAGGGGGGTGCCTCTTGGATGCTTAGCCCAACATACCTCGGCGGCTACGCCACCGCGGTCCAGAACTGGACCTACGATCTGACCTGTGCCAGCAAGAGCGGAACCACGCAACAATCTGATTTGCGCTGGCTGAACATGAGCATCGTAGACCAGCCCCCCGTCTCGGGGGGGCCAACGCCAACATTCACCTACCCGAACACCGCCATGTCGGCCTGGCTGTGCCGTGGCCTGCAGAATCAGCAGTCCACGCAGATCTGCGCCACAGAGTATGGCGAATACCAGGACGATTGCCCCAACAATTCCAGCCCACAAGGAGAAATTTTTTACAACCAAATTACCTCTACGAACAGCCCGCCCCACTACAACATATACCCAGTCGACCTGTGCAGCGGCCCGGAGGGAGTTTCCACCCCCCTAAGCAACGTTCCGGGGTTCTACTATTCGGCGTTCGGGGGAATCATTAACGGCACGAACGCCATCACCGACGATATGATCGGCTACAACAGCACGAGCCCGCCTATCAGTATTCCGGCGCAGTGCTTCCACGGGCAGCACACGCAGGGGCAGTAGAGTGAGGTAGCCGAAGTGGCGGCCCTCAAGGGCCGCCGTGCGGCTGGACGGGCAAAGAAAAAAACTAGTCTCCCGTTCCCGCCAGCGTCACCGACGCCGGGCTGACGGAGCCTAGCGGCAGGAGGAATACAAAGGTAGCGCTGCGCAATCCTTTCCTCGTCGGCTTGAATGTAACCGTAGCCGCGCAACTCGCCCCCGGCTCAATGGGGCCGGTGCAATTGTTAGTCGAGGAGAAATCCTCAGTCTCGCCGTCCTGAAGGCCTACACCACTGAACTGAATCGCTACATTGCCTTTGTTCGTTGCCGTCAAATTCTGCGGCGCACTCTTAGTACCTACTCTCTGCTTGCCGAACGTGAGGCTGGTGGGTGACACCTTTATGGCCGTCGCGGTGCCCGTAAGCTCCACGAACTGCGGCTTCGACGAGGCGCTGTCAACTATCGTGATCAGTCCTGTATATGTGCCCGCAGTATTTGTCTTAAATGTCCCGGTGAAGGAGCAGCTCCCGCCCGGCTCCACGGAACTCCCGCAAGTGCTCTTCGTTTTGAACTGCTGCCCCGAGAACTTGATGGAGCTAATTGAGAGAGCGCTCGTGCCGTTGTTGAAAAGGTTAACGGTTTCCACGTGACTTGTCGTGCCAACCAGCTGAAGTGGAAAGGTCAGCGGCCCAGTTGTAGGCGAGAAACTCACTACTCCGGTGTTGAGCATGGCAATCGCTCCGTAATCGCCGTTTCCCATCACGATGTCGGGCAGGCGATCCCCGTTCAAATCGCCGACCGCTGGAATCCCGGCTGCGCTGGAACCATAGCCTTGGGCCGGCTGAAATGTCCCGTCACCATTGCCCCAGAAGACATCTACTGCCGGGGGCCCGCTCGGCGTCATAACGTCCAGCTTGCCATCCAAATTGAAATCGCTGAGCACGACCCAGCCTGCCCCAAGCCCAGTGGTGGGGTAGTTCACCACCGGCTGGAAGGTCCCGTCTCCATTGCCCAAAAGGACAGCTATTCCCCCGAGATAATACCCCAGGACGGCATCCAAATTCCCATCGCCATTGAGCTCCCCTGCGGCAACGGAGTAAGGCTCATATTCGAGCGGATAAGTAAGGCTGTTCTGGAGCGTTCCGTCGCCGTTGCCCAACAAAACACCCATACTGTAGCTTCCCCCAAACGTTCCGACAGTGATCACGTCCAGCTTGTGGTCATTGTTGAAGTCGCCCACAGCCAGGTACCCCGGAAGTACGAAGGAGTCGTTATTGCTCGGAGGCTGGAATGTGCCATCGCCGTTGCCCAGCAGCACACTGATGTAAGGGAGGTCGATGATAACGACATCCGGCTTGCCGTCATTGTTGAAGTCGCCGACGAACACGAAACCAGCCTCACCGGCCGTGCTGGTGCTGATTGGGGACTGAAACGTCCCATCGCCATTGCCCAAATAGACACTCACATTGCTAGTCCAGTAATTTGCGACCACTATATCCATGTTCCCGTCTCGATTGAAATCCGCGACCGCGACAGCGGCCGACGACGTATCCGCGTAGGACACCGCCGCTTGAAACGTCCCGTCGCCATTGCCGAGCGCCACTGCGAATCCATTGTCAGTTACGACAACGATGTCGAGCTTCCCATCGTTGTTAAAGTCGCCGGTGGCAATCGAATATGCCCCTGGTGGCATCGGACTTGTCGCCCGCGTTTCAAACTGCGCCCACGCTGGAGCCGCGATTCCGGCGAGGCAAGAAATCAAAACGGCAGCGTAGAGCAACGAGAAAGAGAACAATCGGCGAGCCATGGCGAACCTCACATCCAATTTATTCCGCAGGGGGGACCAACTTGCCGCAAAGCTTACCACGATTCCCCCACCCCTCCAAGCAGCCTTTCTTCTCTGTTTTCGCGCCCGCCACGCCGGTTCCGCTACCCCGCCCTACAACCTCAACCTCGCCAGCAACCCATAAGCCTTCCGAAACCAAACCCGCTCCCGCCGCTTCTGATACCCCGGCATCGTCGCCCGCTTATCCAAAATCTTCTGCACCCACTCCCGCGCCTCATCCACTCGCCCCTGCCCCTGCAAAAACAGCGCGTAGTTGTAATAAGTTTCCGAACTCGTAGAAATCTTCGTCGCCTGTTCAAAAAGTTTCCCAGCTTTTTCCGCCTGCCCGGTCTGGGCATAAGCGTGCGCCAGCAACCCTACCCCGCGATGAAAGTCATAACTCGGATCACTCTCAATCGCCCGTTCCAGATCCGGCACCGCCGCCGCAAAATCCCCCAGCTCAATCTCCGCCACTCCCCGCCGGTAAAACGGATCCACCGAATCCGACCGCTGCGCAATCGACTGGTCATAACAGCCCCGCGCCTTCGCAAAATCGCCGTCATCCAGATACAGCAACCCCAACTCTTCATAATTCCCCGCCGAAGGATTATCCCGGATCGCCGCCTCCAGCTCATGAATCCTCCGCCGCCGCGGAAACACCTGGAAGGACGAGCGCAACAGCCCCGCATCCGGAATCACTTCCACCACAATGTAAACCGCCGCCCCAATCCATCCCAAAAACAGAATGATAAAAATCCAGTAAGTATCCGGACGCCGGCGGATAAAATGCACCACCGCCACCGCCATCAGAACCAGCTTCCACCACGAAATGAAGAAGAAGAAAAGTGGACCCATGCGAAGCGCAATATATCACGCCCCCATTTATTCTTGCATTTTCAGCGGCAACCTGGGCTAGAATGGTCCCCGCTCGCGTTTCGATGCCCCCCCGCGCGATGCCCCTCGTCCCATCAAGAAGCAATAGAGAACGAACGGAGCAAAAATGATCTCTAAATCTACCGCGCCACAAGCGCTAAATCCCTATACCCCACGCCGCGATCCGCAGCCGCTCCGGCAGCACCTCGCCAAACGTCTCCTCGCCTACACCACCATGGCGGGCGCAGGTCTAGCCGCCTCCTCCACTTCCCAGGCGGAAATCGTCTACACGAAAACCAGTACCGACGTGAATCTGGATTACGTCCTCGATCTCAACAACAGCGGAACCGGCGACTTCGAGATCCAGAGCTACTATCTCAGCGGCTTCGCCTCTCTGGTTGTAATCCCACTCAACAAGGGCAATAAAATCGCTGCCGTACACCACCAATGCGGCTTCCGGGGATATCACAGCATCGCCGCAGGTCCCCTACCCTTGGGTGCCGTGATCGGACCGAACAGTCCCTTCGATGCCACTGCCACCTGCATGGTTCGCGCCTTCGAGTCGTCGGCGCCCACCGGCCCCTGGCTCGGCAAGAGCGACCGCTATCTCGGCCTCGAGTTTTATATCTATGGCGAAAAACACTTCGGTTGGGCGCGCATGAGTGTCCAGTCGGCCTACTGCTATTCCTGCATCGGCTACATCTCCGGCTACGCCTACGAAACCATCGCCGGCAAGGCAATCATCGCCGGCGATGAAGGCCACACCGCGGACGCCTCCGCAGAACCACTAACCCTCGGCGCCCTTGCCCTGGGCGCGCCCGGCCTGAATTTGTGGCGGAGAGATGAAGAAGACGGCCAGCAATGAGCAAGGATCCGAGCCCACTGAGTGGGCGCTTAACCCAACGGCTCCTCGCCTACGCAACCGTAGCCGGAGCTGCTGCCACATGTGCCACCCCCGCGCCGGCCGAAGTCGTCTACACGCCAGTCGACCGGCCCATTCACAGCAATTACTTTCTCGACGTCAACAATGACGGAATCAACGACTTCCAGATCACAAGTTACGACTATAGCGACGCGGGAGAAGTGCAGGTGTTTCCGATGCAGGGCAACCGAATCGTCCCGGCGGCTACTGCGACCTGCGGACCTCGCTCGTATAGCATGGCCGCGGCCGCGCTTCCTGCGGGCGCGGTGATTGGGCAGGGCAAGCCTTTTCAAGCGCGAGCCAACTGCATGGCTTTCTCTTTGTATGGCGGCAACGGTCCTTGGTTCCATAAAGCAGACCGCTATCTCGGCTTTGCTTTCAACATCAATGGAAAAGAACACTTCGGCTGGGCGCGAATCACTGTGGGCAGATTTATTTTTAATAAAACGGCAACGATCTCCGGCTATGCCTACGAAACCGTCCCCGGCAAAGCAATCATCGCCGGTGACGAAGGCAACGCAACTAACGTATCCGCGCAGTCCGCCACTCTCGGCGCACTGGCCGCAGGCGCACCAGCATTAAATTCCTGGCGGTAAAGGAAAAAGCGACCCATGACGAACCAATGACGANNCTGCTCCCCATGCCGAGGCAGAGATCATTGCCACTCAAGTCCACACCAGCATCCATTACGATTACAATCTCGATCTCAATCACGACGGCATCAATGATTTTCACTTCCACAGTTACTACTTCAGTGTCGATGGGTCGGTCACGGTAAAACCTCTAATCCAGGGCAACCGCATCGTCGCCACTTCTCAGAGTTGCCGTGCCGGTGCTGCGGCGGCGTTGCCACTCGGCGCCGTGATCGGGCCGGGCAAGCCTTTCAATGCAAATGCGAACTGCATGGCCCTCGACGAAGGCGGCTTCTACCTCGGACCCTGGGCAGACGTGCGAGACCACTACCTCGGCCTCGCTTTTGTCATCGATGGCCAAATCCACTTCGGCTGGGCTCGCCTCAGCATGAAATACTTCACCTGCTTCGGATGTATCGAATGGATCGAGGGCTATGCCTACGAAACCATCCCCGGCAAGCCCATCATCGCCGGCGACACCGGCCAATCTACTAAGGCTTCCGCTCAACCCGCCACCTTAGGCGCGCTGGCCGCAGGCGCACCAGCCCTGAACCTGTGGCGAAAGCAACAAGAAGAGCAAGAAGACGAAGTTACTCCTGCATCGAAGTAAGGAGCAAATTCATGACCTCGATAGCCACGGAACCCCGCCCGCTCAGTAAGAACTTAGCCAAACAGTTGCTTGCCTACGCAACCGTTGCCGGAGCGTCCATAGCCGCATCCGCCCCCAACGCGCAAGCAGAAGTCGTCTACACTCCCACCCACAACAACATCAACCAGGATTACTATCTCGATCTCAACAACGACGGCATCGGCGACTTCCACATCCACAGTTACTACCTCAGCGGCATCGGCAATTTCGAAGTCCATCCCATGATCCCGATCAACAAAGTTGCCGCCGTCGATAAAGGCTGTCCTCGCGGCCCCGGCGCTGCTCCGCTGCCCAAGGGCGCCGTGATCGGCCCCGGCCTCACACTCGACGGCAACGCCACCTGCATGGCGTTCATGCTGTCGTGGTATTCAACCGGCCCCTGGCTGGGCCTCAAAGATCGCTATCTCGGCTTTGAGTTCTACATCGATGGACAAAAACATTACGGCTGGGCCCGGCTCAGCATGCAGGATTTCTTCTGCTATCTCTGTATCGGCCGCATTCTCGGCTATGCCTACGAAACCGTCCCCGGCAAAGCAATCGTCGCCGGTGACGAGGGCAACTCCACCAACGCTTCTGTCGAGCCCACCCTCGGCGCACTTGCCCTCGGCGCGCCGGCCTTGGACCTTTGGCGGAGGGAACAAGGCCAGGAATAACCAGACAAAGTGGGCAATCTCGCATTCCACTTTTGTGCCATTGTTAGAGATTCATGCGCGTGCTAGGGTTTGGCCGAACAAAGATTGTCTGCGCGTTTGCATTTGGGCCCCGCATTAAGCAAGGAACGCTATTTTGCCGACCAGGGTTCTCCTCCCGGATAGCGTCTTCGCGAGTCATTTCCTCTCTGGTCGCAGAGGATTCAGACTTCCAACTCCGGTTGAATCGACCGTTACGCCTTTCCATTAGGAGCTCAACATGAAAACATTTCAGAGTATGTTTTTGGCGATCGCGCTTCTGCTGCTGGCTTCGCTGGCGGCTTCCGCACAGACCTACAATGCCGTCGCGGATTTCTCGCCGACGTCGAACCCGAACGGAGCCTGGTCCTACGGTTATCTGACCGCGCCCGAAACTTCACTGATTCTTTACACCGCTACGGAGAATCAAAACTGCATTACGGGGATGAGCTTCTGGGGGCTCTACCTGGGCTCCTGCAGTCTATTGCCGGTGGTGGGGAAGAATGACACGACCGGAACCGTTTGCTGGGCGACGGATTGCGTGCCTCCAAACTATCTGGTGACTTCGCCCGGTTATGAAGGCCAGTTAAACGTGGTGCGGTGGACGGCTCCGGAGTCCGGCATTTACCAGCTTTCGGGTGCGGTGATGGGAACGGACTACGTTTACCCCACGAGCACGGATTTCCATGTTCGGTTGAACGGAAACCTCTTGTTCTCAACTGCGGTGGACTCTTACGACATTCCCACTACCTTTGGCCGAACCCAAGCGCTTCGAGCCGGGGATACCCTGGATTTTGTGACCGATTGGGGATCGAATCACAATGCGTATGGGGATGGAACCGGCTTTCGTGCTTTGATCGCCAAGGTTGCCGACTAGATGGATATAGATATTGAGGAGCTGTGCTCGCCCACTCGTCCGGCGATGGCGAGTGGGCAAGTCAGGCTTCGGGCTCCGGCAACCGGGCTTCAGCCCAAACGCCGAGCCCATGAAAGATGATATGTAACGATAAACAAGTGATGTTCCCAAAGCCCGAACCCCGAAGCCCCAATCCGCCCCGAAGCCCGACAGCCGAAGCCCGAAGCCCGAAGCCCCGCCCTTCCCCTACGCCGCAGGCTTTCTCACGGCTTTGATAAGGCCGTTCAGCAGCCGCCCCACCTCGCCGCATCGCTTCAAGAGAGTATGACTTTGAGATGCAGTGAGAAATCCCAGATCCAGTGCGATTGTGACTTGAGTTTCGATCTCAAACACTGACCCTCGCGATACGGAAAGAAATTGGCTCAGTTCGCGATCCGAGAATCGCCCCTTGCCTTC
>PKVZ01000306.1:0-1838 GCA_003131635.1 Acidobacteriaceae bacterium | reverse complement strand
CTTCGGCAATCGGGCTTCGGCCAAGCCACCGAACGTCGCAACGATGATATGTAACAATGAAAAGGTGATCGAAACCGCGAATCCAAGCCCGAAGCCCGAAGCCCAAAGCCCGAAGCCCGACAGCCAAAGCCCGAAGCCCGTTTCTCTAATCGCCACCGATATCGACGGCACCCTCCTCAATCCCGAGTTCAAAATATCCGAGCCAGATCTCGCCGCCCTCCGCCGCGCCCACTCCGCCGGCATCGAAATCGTCCTCGTCACCGGACGCCGCCACACCTTCGCTCTCCCCATCGCCCAGCAACTTGGTTTCGATCTCTGGCTCATCAGCTCCAACGGCGCCGTCACCCGCTCGCTCCGCGGCGAAACCTTCCACCGCGACCTTATGCCCCGCCAAACCTGTCTCGACCTCTGCCAAGCCATGCAAGATTTCCGCGGCAACACCGTTCTAACTTTTGACAAAGAGACCAAAGGCGCCATCGTCCTCGAACACCTCGATGACTTGAGCGCCAGCATCCGCCGCTGGCTCGAGAAAAACATGGCCTACATCGAATTCGTCATCCCCCTCGAAAACGCCCTCACCACCGACCCCGTCCAGGCCATGTTCTGCGGCTCCACCGCCCGCATGGCCGAGGCCCTGCGCNNGCCGGCTGCTCCAAAGGCCACGCCCTCGCCCGCTGGGCCGCCCACCGCGGCTACCCTCGCGAACAGGTCATGGCCATCGGTGACAACCATAACGATGTCGAAATGCTTGAGTTTGCCGGCCATCCGGTTATCATGGGGAATGCCTGCGACGAACTCCGCTCCCGCGGCTGGAGTGTCACCCTCGGCAATGATCGCTGCGGCGTAGCCGCCGCCCTAGCGGAATTAGTAAACTAGGACTCGCGCAGAAGGGAGTTCGGGAAGGGCACGACTTCAGAGGCTGCAACTCGAGATTCGTGTCAGGGTATGCCTTCAGGCATACCGCAAGTGCAGCGTTATCAATCGCGCCTTTAGGCGCTGCGAGGTGAAAACCGACTTTTTCCGCAGCCTCTTCTGTCGTGCCATAAAGAATTGAGACAAATGCCGGGCTTTAGCCCCTGAAGGCAGCTCGGCTTTTGGGTGGCGCAGCGCTTCAGCGCTGCGATTACGGAGTAAAAAAATGCCGGGTTTTGGCCCCTGAGGAACTTACCGCCAGCGAACATGAAACGCCCGCTCCAATTCGCACTCTTCACCGCGCTCCTCATCGCGGCAACCCTCCCCTGCTTCGCCGCCGACTCCGCCATCCTCCGCAACGGATTCTCCATCCTCCACCAGCGCCGCCAGGTCATCGGCACCATCACCCGTCTCTACATCGACGGAGATCAATCCAGCTTCGTCGACATTCCCACCACCGAAATCGATCACTTCGAATCCACCCCCGACCTTCCAACCCCTCGCCCCGATCCCGAATCCTCAACCGCCGCAATCGCTCCCCATCCCTTCGATCTGAACCAAACTGTAAAAGATGCCAGCGGAACCTACCAGCTCGATCCCGATCTCGTCACCAGCGTCATCCGCGCCGAAAGCGGATTCAATGTCCGCGCCGTCTCCCCCAAAGGCGCCCAGGGACTCATGCAGCTCATGCCGCAAACCGCCTCCCAACTCGGCGTCACCAATGCCTTCGACCCCCAAGCCAACGTCCAAGCCGGCACCCGCTATCTTCGCGAACTCCTCGAGCGCTACAACTTCGATCTCATCAAAGCCCTCGCCGCCTACAACGCCGGCCCCCAGCGCGTCGAGCAATACAACGGAGTCCCGCCCTACTACGAAACCAAAGCCTACGTAGCCCGCATCGTCCGCGACTTCAACAAAAAGAAACT
>PKVZ01000094.1 GCA_003131635.1 Acidobacteriaceae bacterium | reverse complement strand
TTAGACCGCCAGATTTGCGGGTAAAATCTTGCTAACGTGATGATTCCAAAGGGCGATGGGGGTGGGGGGGGTGGGGGGGAGGGTAGGGTACTAATAAGGCAACAGCTCTCCAACGTTAAGCCCGATTTACAATCGCCGGCAGGTGGGGATGTGCTGCGCGCTCCTACGCGAGGTGCCACATATACGCCAGCGCGATCACGACGATGCCAACTACGATACGGTAGACGATGAACACCCGCAGCGTATTCGACTGCAGATACCGTATGAGCCACGCGATGGTCGCGTAACCGACGATCGCGGAGACCACAATCCCGACCAGGAAAGGCGCGTGCATCCCGGCGGGCAGGCCCTCCTTGCGAAGTTCGTGCGCCTTCAGCAGCGCGGCTCCGGCAATGATTGGAGTGGAGAGCAAAAAGCTGAAGCGAACCGCGGCTTCCCGCGTCATATTGCGGAACAAACCTGCCGTAATGGTTGAGCCGGAGCGCGAAACGCCCGGAAGCAGGGCAAACGCCTGCGCCACGCCCACGATCAACGAATCAGCGAACGAAATGCGCGTAAGCGGTTTCTCCCGTTTGCCGACTTTTTCTCCCAGCCACATCAGAAGCGCAACTACGATCAACGCCGCCGCTATCAGGACGATATGTTCCCGGAAATAATCTTCGGCGGAATGCTCGAGCAGCTTGCCCGCAATCGCTCCCGGAATCGTCGCCAGCGCCAGAAACCACAGCAGCATGCGTTCGTCCTTCCGCTCCTGCAGGGTAAGGTTTTCGTCCGCGCCGCCAGCTTCGGAGAAGCGGACGATTTTCCCTCCCAGCGCCGCGCGGACAATCTGATACCACGTCCGGCGGAAGTAAAAGAGCACGGAGAGCAGGGTTCCGAAGTGCAGAGCCACGTCGAACGTCAGCTCGTGCGCGGCAGAAAGTTCGTTCCAGCCCAGCAGCCGACGCACGATGATGAGATGTCCTGAACTTGAGACCGGAATGAACTCGGCCAGTCCCTGAATGATGGCCAGAACTATAGCTTGATAAATAGGCAAAAGTTAGTCCGCCGAATTTCGTAGGGTGAAATACCTTGTTGAATGTAGAAGATCAGTCGCCGCGTGCGCAAGGCCTGATGGCTTCAGTCGCTCGCGTTTCCAAATGTGGCTATGTCGTGCTGGATGTAGAAGCCCAGTCGTTGTGCGCGGTAGGCCCAATCGCTCTGCCCAGATTGGCTGATCACTTTCTGCGTCAGCGACAAGGCACGTTCTTTCGATTCGGCGGCCTTCTTCTGATTGGGTTCGTTCTTATAAATCTCGATCAGGGCGGCGCGGCGCCAGGCTGCGTCGTACAGAGCCTCCGCGACAGCCGGGGACTGCGGGTGATCCTTGGCATAGTTTTCGTACAACTCCGCTTCTTTGTCGGGACACTTCGACAAGCCCTCCCAGTCGCCGCAGAGTTTGTTTTCCAGCAGGCGGAAGGCGGCGAGGTCGGCCCATTTCGTGCTCGGATATTTCTTGATGACCAGCCTCATCCAATCTTCTTTCATCTGCCCGCGCATGTAGGAGTCGCGTTCGCGCGCGGAGGGGCGTGTCATAACGTCGGAGCGCTCGATCTGCCAGCGGATATCGGCGGCGCGATACAGTGCTTCGGCGGCGAGCGGCGAGGCAGGCATCAGATCATAGATGCGATAGTAGAGCCGCAAGGCGTCTTGCGCGGCGTCGCGGCGGCCGCGGCGGCGGCTCGCCTGATCTTCGGAGTCTGCCGCCTCGCCGAAGATAATCCTGTCGCCATCCTGCGTCGTGCTCTGCACCACGGAGCGGCTCAGAACCCAGCCGGTGATCGCCTTGCCTTCGGCTTCGTCTTCCGTGGCCCCTTCTTCGGTGCTGGGCGCGCGCAGAATCGCTTCCACCTGAACCCAGTCACGGCTGGTTTGTATGATGATGAGTTCGTTTCCGCGCTTGACATCGCCGACTCGGGCAGAGTCCGCGCTGGGGGCAACTCGGATGGTTTCTTCGTGCACGATGGTTCCGCGCACCGCGTCAGCGAAGGCCGCGGGGGTTAAGGCGAGCGCAGCGAGAAAGAGAATGCCGGCCGCGAGGGTATAGAGAAAGAGCCGCTGTTTCATAAACCGTTGGATGCTAGCAAACTGGTTTGGCTGAGGGGTCCTGTGAGGATGGTCAAGCAGAATCGGGGTGGTTGTCAATGTTTTGCGCAAAACAAAACGCCCCAGACTCGTTCGAGTCGTGGGACGTATGTTGATCAGCCCTCCCCCAAGTGCTGCTCAATTAGGAAGATACGGTATGGCCCGGATTTGGTAAATGGCACCCTCGTGCCATAGGCCCCCACTAGAGTGCCTTTATATCTCGGTACTGTTCTTGATGCCGCATAGGTTCGATGGAAGTTACTCTTAACCAATCGATTAAGCCGGCGCGAGGCCGGGCTCTTTGGCAGTCCCTTCGAAATGGGCTTCGATTTCTTCCAGGGTTTTGCCTTTCGTCTCCGGTAGGAAAAACGCGGCGGTGAGGAAATAGATGACGGTGCATGCGGCAAAGCCAAAAAAGATGGTGGCGTAGCCATATTTGCCGACCGTGGGCAGAAATACGGCGGCGATGCCGGTGGAAACCGCCTGGTTGAGCAGCAGGGCGATGCTCATGCCGTTTGACCGAATGCGGGTCGGCATCAGTTCGGAGAGCGCCAACCACACGCACACGCCCGGGCCGACGGCATAGAACGCCATGAACACGAAAAGAGTAATGGCGACCCTCCATCCGCTGCGCTGGCTGGGCAAAGGAGTGATCAGCACATTGTCAATTCTCAGCGGAGCCAGACGCGCGGCGTCGAGATCGCCGAAAGGATTGGAAAAGAACGCGACTACCTTGTTGGCGGGTACGCAGCTCTGGCGGGTGATTTCAATGGGAGTCGCGGCGACGTCATCGGAACGCGCGGCCTTGGTGGCAGCGTGGAAGTCGCCGTAGGAATAGATAACGACTAAAGAAGTCGGACGACTGCCGGTTCTCTGGGCAGCGCCTCCGGCTGAGTTCAGCAGCGTCTCGGCTAGCTTCTGGTCGTAGCGCAGCGTGATCTGCTGGTCGGATGTAACCATCGATTGAACCGGCATTCTGGAATCCACACGCAAGCGTTCCGTCTGGCGGAAGAGCAGGCCGGTGCAGACGAGCGAAACGATAATTCCGGCTGTTCCCACTGACAGAAGGAACTTCCGTCCCTTGCGATCCACCAGCATGACGCCGCCAATGGTCATCACGAAGTTCACGATGGTGAAAAGAACGTAGCCCCAATGAGCCTGAACGTCGGACAGCCCGCTCTGCAAAAGAATGTTGGCGTTATATCCGATGATGGAATTGATGCCCGTGGCCTGGTTGCAGGCGAGAATCACGCAGGCCAGCACAAACGGGATCACATATTTCCGGTGCAAAAGCGATTCCTTAACTTTCGTTCCGGTCGAAGTCTGCGCTTTTTCCGCTGCCGCCGCCTGTTCCATTTCCGCGAGTTCGAGATTCGCCTGCTGGTTGCTGCGGGAGCGAAGCAGCGCCGCGTAAGCGGCATCGCGCTTGCCACGCCGAAATAGCCAGCGTGGCGACTCCGCGACCATGAGGCTGCCGATCACAAACAAGATGCCGGGCGGCAGCGAAACCCAAAAGATGCTGCGCCACGCTGTATCCTTAAAGGCAAAAAGCTGGCCGGGATCGCCAAGCCGGGCCACTTCGTCGACGCGAATACTAAAATACATTCCGACGATGGCCGCCGTCACGATGCCGAGGGTCAGCAGCCACTGGAAAATACCAGTGCCCTTACCGCGGCTCGATGCTGCCAGGCATTCCGCCAGATACAGCGGGACGACTACTCCGATCAATCCGGCGCTCACGCCTTGCAACAAACGCCCGAGGATTAACGGTTCATAGCCGTGCGAGAGCGCGATGACAGGAATGCTGATCACGAACAGCACCCCGCTGAGCGTCATCAGCAGTTTTCGTCCCATCCAATCGGCCAGCAAACCCGCAAACAAGGTGGAGATGACGCTGCCGAGAAGAACGGCTGCGACCACCATCGAAAGCTGACTGGCATTCAAGGGAGATGTGGCTTCCAGGTAAGGGTATGCGCCGGCGATGATGCCAACATCTACTCCATAGAGCAGGCCGCCCAATCCTGCTACCAGCAGGAGGAAGCGGTTGTAGCCGGCTTTTTCGCTTTCATGGTTTGGCACGGAGGTCCTTTCGCTGAAGGAAGAAGTCCGAGTTTATTCCTCGTAAGAGCAGTACAGCAAATAAGAACAGTACAGCAACGGCCGTCTGTGGACCTGGTGGAAACCGGCCTTTTTCCAGGCATCTGGCGCGGACTTCATCGGAAGACTACAATAACGTTATTATGGCGACTCGCAATCTTGAATCCCCCTCGGTTTCTGAAATGTGTGCGCACGTTAAACATCTTGGCTACGCGGCTCCCGGCCGCATCCGGCTTTATGGGGAGGAGTTCGAGGTGGTTTCCGACCCGTTCCCGGAAGATGACGGCATTGCGGTTCATGTAAAAACCAAGAGCAACTCGACGGTTCGAGTGCTGCAGTTGCCCGCGACCGTGGTTCAGAGTGTAAAAAGGCGACGCCCGAAAGCTGCCTAGCCACCGCTGCCCAGCTACTAGGGATGCGCCGGAGAGTCGGCCTTCTTGGGGTGAGTGGCGAGTTGGCGCGACACCGTTATGAAAGCCTTGGCGGCGACGGAAAGAGTGCGGTCGCGCCGGTAAGCAAGACCCAATTCGCGCCAAAGTTCCGCCCCTTCCAGTTCAATCAACTTTACGCGTCCGGCCGCGACTTCGTCGCGCGCAAAAGACGCGCTGATCAGAGAAATACCCAGATCGGCGGCCACAAAGCTCTTGATCATGCCGATGCTCGGTAACTCCATCCTGACTTTCAACTCCGAGTTGTATTCGCGGAAGAGCTTATCCAGCAAGCGGCGTGTGTGACCCGTTTTGGGCAAAAGGAGAGGGTGTTTTACTACCTCGCTAATGTGCGCGGCTTTCATCTTTGCCAGCGGGTTCCTGGGACTCACCATCAGCATCAATCGGTCGCGAAAGATGGGCTGCACCTTCAGGCTCGGCGACTGCACGGGCAAGCTGAGAACGCCAACATCGAGAGAACCATTCTCCAGTTTTTCGACAATCTTGTAGGTGAAATTGCGATAGATGCTGATCTGCACATCGGGATAGTGCCGGCAATATTCGCCAAAGACTTCGGGAAGAACGTACAGGCAAGTGGCTTCGTTGGCGCCGACCATGAGCGTTCCCCGCGGCGTTTGGCCGTGGTCGGCGACGGCGACCAGGGATTCGTCGCGCAGGGCTTTCAGGCGCAACGCGTACTCGTAGAAGATTTGGCCCGCAGGGGTGAGCTTGACGGTTTTACCGGAGCGGTCCAGAAGGCGATCGCCGTATTCCTGTTCCAGTTGGCGGATCTGGGCGCTGACCGCCGATTGCGAGCGGAAAACTTTCTCTCCCGCGCGCGAGAAACTTCTTTGCCGCGCAACTTCCAGAAATGTAATGAGCTGATCGAAGTCCATTAGGGTTGGTCGGAGAATTATATAGGACTTTTGCGCCTGTGCAATTGCGGACCACTGGGCAAAAAAGGGAATCTCGGCCTCGATCTTAAGGGCCGTCACTTTCAAGAGTAAGGCCAATCCAGCCGATGCTAGGTTTAGACGCCTTTATCAACTTTATCAACCCGCCGCGATTCGGAGAATCATTCAATGCCGTCGCTTGGTTTGGCGATGATCGTGAAAGACGGTGCGAAGACTCTGCAAAACTGCATCGCCAGCGTTGCCGGCGTGACCGAGCGAATGGTTATAGCGGATACCGGCTCCGGTGACGGATCTTCTCAGCTGGCGCGCGACTTGGGGGCGGAAGTATTTGACATTCCTTGGTTGGATGATTTTGCCCAGGCCCGCAATGCCGCAGTGCGGGCTCTCTCGACCGACTGGGTACTGATCATGGACGATGACGAAGAACTCGATCCCGAGGCGCGGGCCAAAATCCCACTGCTTCTGGAAAATGTCAACGTAGGCGGCTATCTGGTGACGCTGAGAAACCATATTCCCGTCAAGTTTGGCTTAGGCGGACATGCGGCCTCGATCAAGTCGAGCGATTCCCCTGTTCCGGGAGCGGAAAGGGCTCGGGCTTATGCCGAGTTCGCCATTTGCCGCCTGTTCCGCCGCCGCCCCGAAATTTATTACGTTGGCAGAGTGCATGAACACGTGGAACCCAGCATTCACGCTCTGGGCCTGAAGCTTGCGCCCGCCGATTTTGTAATCCATCATTTCGGCCATCTATGCTCCCCGGCCGAGCTACGCACGAAAGACGAGTTTTACCGCAGGCTGGGTCGGCTGAAAGTCCAAGATTCTCCCAATGATCCCGAAGCCTGGGTCGAGCTGGGACTGCAGGAATACGAGCAGTTCAGAAACTATTCGGCAGGGATTGAGTGTTTCAAGAAGGCTTTGGCTTTAAAGCCTCGCTACTGCAGCGTTCCGGCCCTTTCGCTGGCCAATTTGTACATCGACATTCATGCCGAGGAGCGCGCGCTCGAGCTACTCGCCGGAGTGGTTATGACCGGCAGGGCGGCGGGGGAGAAAGAACGCACCTGCGGCGATGCATTCTATAACCTGGGACGGTTGAAGGAGGCTCGCGCTTCCTACCTCCGTGCTCTGGCCATACTTTCGGAGGATGCGCGCATAGGAAGCAAACTAGGTTTGACTGAGGTTCGGCTCGGACTGAAGAAGAATGGTCTCGCCAGGCTCGCCCGGGCCCTGCAGGCAAACGCTGACGAGTGGGAGATGCACGATCGCATGATCAAGGGCTGCATTCTGGCGAATCTGATGCCCGAAGCCGCGGCAGCGGCCGAGCGCCTGGCCATTGAGCATCCGAATCCCGCATCAATCTTGCGCGCCGCTGCCATCCGCGCTCAGATGAAGGAGTGGAGGGCAGCCGAAGACGGTATTATTCGAGGCCTGCAACTGTTTCCGCAGAATCAGGAGCTACTCCAAGTTAAGGACGAGCTGAACCGCGAGCTAACCCGGGCTTGAGTGCCGCAGTGGGTTCTGGTAACGTTGCGCGGCGACGGGTTACTCTAATTCATGTCCATTTCTTGTCCCGAATGTGCCGCGTCGCTGCCCGACACTGCGACGTTTTGTCCGAACTGCGGCAGCGCCATGCAGCCCGCGATTCAGCCGGTCGAACGCGTGCAAGGCAATGTTGGCGGACTGCCTCAAACGGTAGCTGGCGCACTGGCTTACTGCACGATTCTTCCGGCCATCGTTTTTCTCCTGGTCGAGCCCTATAACAAGAGTCGATTTGTGCGCTTTCATTCGTTCCAATGCATTGGCTTATGGTTCGCCGCCTTGGTGTTCGGGGCGGCGCTACGGGTTGCAGGCGTCCTGCTGTTTTTTGTTCCGCTGCTGGGCCACTTGGTGGTGCTGTTGCTTTCCATGGTGGTGAGCCTGGGTTTCTTCGTGATCTGGGTGGTAATGATTGTAAAAGCGCTGCAGGGAGAGATGTTGAAGCTTCCGGTGATAGGCGATTTTGCACAACAGCAAATTGCAGCGATCTGAACCTCTCGATGCGCCAACTTATCGATTGCTTATCCAGCGATTTTCTGGTACTTTGCCGCGACAGTCGCCGGACAGGTTCGCGCGTCCGCAACTTAAGAAACGGGGAGAATTCAATGGCGTTCTGCAATATGTGTGGTGCTCAGGTTGCCGAGGGTGCGACTGTGTGTGCGGCGTGCAGCGGGCGAGCCGCCGTTTTACCTGCGGCCGCTGCTCCGGGACTTGCCGACAATGTGGCGGGCATGCTGGCGTATGTAACCTTCATTCCGGCCATCATTTTTCTGGTGACGGCTCCCTACAACAAGAGCCGGTTTATCCGCTTCCACTCCTTCCAAAGTATTTTTCTCTTTGTGGCGCTGGTCGCACTTCAGATCGGCCTCTCGATTCTCACTATTGTTCCTTTCCTGGGTCTCATCATGATTCCACTGCACTTCCTGGTCGCATTGGGTGCGTTGGCGCTTTGGATCGTTCTGCTGCTGAAGGCTAACCAGGGCCAAATGTATAAGCTGCCCGTAATCGGCGACTTGGCGGAAAAGCAGGCTGGATAGTTTTTTGCGGGCGGTGAAAAATCGCGCCGCGGCGCAAGAGTCACAACAGTCGCCATAGTGTCGGCAGCAAGGGAAAAGCGGTTTCGCCCGATGGCCCTTGACTTTCCTCCTCTAAGCTGTCATTCCTATTAGCTTTTACTTCGCAACCTGAATTACGCCGATTTCCAGGCGGCGCGGGCGGCGGAAATTCGTGGCATATGGGGATTGGATTGAAAGTCAAAGTTTTCTACCACGACAAGTGTTTCGACGGAGCGTCCTCGGCGGCGCTCTTCTCCCGCTTCTACCGCGAGCGCATCCGCAGCGACGTGGACTTCGAGTTTTCCGGCCTGCTGCATCGCGCCGGGTCGCTGTTCGACGAGTCGCATTTTACCGGTGACGAAAATGCCATCGTCGATTTCAAATATTCGAGTTCGCCGAAGATCACATGGTGGTTCGATCATCATGAGAGCGCGTTTCTCTCGGCGGCCGACGCCGCGCATTTTGAGCGCGACGAGAGCAATCGGAAGTTCTACGATCCGGCTTTCAAGTCCTGTACCAGTTTCATTGCCATGATCGGGGAGCAGCGTTTCGGCTTCGATCCGGCGCCGCTGGCCGATCTGGTTCACTGGACGGATATCATTGACGGCGCGCTCTATCCCGACGCCAAAACAGCGGTCGAGATGCAAGCCCCCGCCATGAAGTTGACCATGGTCATCGAATCCGCGCCGGATCAGGGGTTTGTCCCCAACCTGATTCCCCTTCTGGCCACCAAGCCTCTGGCTGCCATTCTGGAGGAGCCATTTATCGCTCCGCTCTTACCGCCGCTGCTCAAGCGCCACGAAATTTCCGTCGAGATACTAAGGCAGCGCGCCGAATGCACAGACGGCACTATTTTCTTTGACATCACCGACCAGGAATTGGAAGGCTACAATAAATTTGTTCCTTATTACCTGCATCCCGAATCCATCTACAGCGTTGGTCTTAGCAAGAGCAGCTTTCGCGTAAAGGTTTCGGTGGGGTCGAACCCCTGGGCGCCGCAAGAGCCGGTGGTCAACCTGGCAAAGATTTGTGAGCGCTACGGCGGAGGCGGACACGCCCGTGTGGGCGCGATCTCCTTTAATGTGAACCAACATGCGGCCGCGATTAAAGCATCTCGAGAGATCGTGAACGAGTTGCGAGCTGCCGTACGCTCGGGCAATCGCTGAGAGTTCACCAGTGGGCAGTGGTTAGTGACCGGTGGTCCGCCAGGAAGGATGAGGCGAGAGTGGAATGTAAGGTACGGTCAGGGCTTCATTGATGACCGGCTACTGATCACTGGGCACTGAGTCCCGGTTGGCCGTGATATTCTGAAAATTCCCAGCGCTCGCGGCATGTCCTCGCCTGCATCGAAATCCGGTCTCCGAACAGCGCAGCGGCGTATCCTGCGGGCCGTCGCCACCCTGGAGTTCACCAAAGGCGTCTTTGTTTTACTCATCGGCCTGAGCGCGATCCTGCTGGTGCACAAAGATGCGTGGGTGATGGCGGAGAGCCTTCTCGCGCTCTTGCACATCAGCACCGACCGGCGTTCGGCGCAGCTTTTTCTGGATTTTGCCGACGACATCACCGACGCACGCTTGTGGGCGGCAGTGCAGCTGGCCTTTGTGTATTCCGCCCTGCGTTTTGTCGAGGCCTACGGATTGTGGA
>PKVZ01000141.1 GCA_003131635.1 Acidobacteriaceae bacterium | reverse complement strand
GGATTCCTTCGGTGGCAACTTCACGCGCCAGTCCAATGGTGAAGCTATCAATCGCACCCTTGGACGCGGCGTAGTGTACCCACTCGCCGGCGGAACCGGTGCGGGCGGCGCGGGAAGAAATATTCACGATGGCGCCACCGGTTCCGCCGCGCTGGGTTGACATACGGCGCACGGCTTCGCGCGCGCACAAGAACGCCCCGGCTACGTTGACAGCCATCACTCGCGTTAGAGTTTTTGCGCTGACCGAGTCGACGCGCGAAAATCCTCCGGTGATGGCTGCGTTGTTGACCAGAGCTTTGATCGGGCCCAGATTGCGCTCGGCGGTCTCGAAGAGGCGAACGATATCTTCTTCGCGGGAAACATCGGCATGAATCGCACAGGCGCTCCCGCCGGCGGAAATAATCTTTTCTACGATTGCGCGAGCTTCGGACTCGCCGGTTGAAAAGTTAACTGCGATGGAAAATCCGCGCTCGCCAGCCAGCGTGGCGATTGCCGCACCGATGCCGCGACTGGCGCCGGTTACGATTAGCGTGTTGTGGCTGACTTGCATGTCATGCAATCGAAGGTTGCTAAGAACAATGTAACAAGAAATCGTTTGTCTGCCGCTGGGATGCAACCCTGAGTTCATGGACTCGCGTTTTATTTTGCACCGGAAAGTTGGGCTTGCATCGTTTGCCTGCACGCCTACAATGAGTGCATGCAATACACCATCCGTCAGGTGCCTCGCAATCTGGATGAAGCCCTCCGCAGGGCCGCCCGTGAACGCGGAAAAAGCCTGAATGAGGTAACGATTGAAGCTCTCGCCCGGGGGGCTGGCGTTGCCGAGGAACGCAGCCGGCAGCGCGATCTCGCCGACATCGCGGGCACATGGCGCAAAGATCCCGCATTCGATAGCGCCCTAGCCGCGCAGCACACCATCGACGAAGAGATGTGACAGTGAGGCTGCTCGACACCAATCGCTATACCGACCTTTGCCGCGGCAACGCCTCCGTTGTCGAAAGGCTCGAACTCGCCGATGAAGTCTGGTTGCCCTTCGTCGTTCTGGGAGAATTGCGTGCCGGATTTGCCGTAGGCAGTCTTCGTTTGGGCGGTCAAGGTCCGCGCAACGAAGCTGTCCTGCGCCGCTTTTTGTTGAAGTCCGGTGTCGGTGTGCTCTACGCCGACGAACAGACCACGCATCATTACGGCGCTGCCTACCGGCAACTGCGGAAGCAAGGCACTCCGATGCCGACCAACGGTATGTGGATCGCGGCTCTCGTGCTGCAATATTCGTTGGTTCTGTGTGCCCGCGGTGTGCATTTTGACGTGCTGCCGCAGTTGCCGCGCGTGTAGGGAAGCGAAATGTAGAATTCCAGGGCGCCGTAGGAAAATCTTTTAACCGCAAAGATCGTGAAGAACGGCCGCGAAGGCCGCTAAGAAAAAACTGATTACTTTCTGAAATGATTGCTGATGGCTTCTGCCTGAACGCGGGTGACGACTGCTGACAGCGCCGATGCATCCGCTTGCCGGACAGCTTGCAGGCTGCCGAAGTGCTCGAGAAGGCGGCGAGTGGTGCTTTCGCCGACGCCGGGGATTTCCATGAGTTCGGTGGAGCGGTCGCGCATTTGCCGGCGTTTGCGATGGAAGGTGACGGCGAAGCGGTGGGCTTCGTCACGAATGAGTTGAATCAGATGCAGCACGGGTGAGTGGTGATCGAGCGCGAGCGGATCTTTTTCCTGGCCGTAGATGTAAAGAATCTCCTCGCGTTTGGCAATGGCGGCGAGCGGCTGGTTGATGATCTCCAGCGCTTCCAGGGCCTCGGCGGCGGCGTGTAACTGGCCGAGGCCGCCATCGATCAGAACCAGGCTGGGCATGGTTTTTTCTTCCTGCTGCAGGCGCTTGTAGCGGCGCGTGACCACCTCGCGCATGGAAGCAAAATCGTCGACGCCCGCGACGGTGCGGATGATGAATTTGCGATAGTCCGATTTCTTCATCTTGCCGTCTTCCCAGACGACCATGGAGGCTACGGTCTCCGCGCCTTGAATGTGAGAAATATCGAAACACTCGATGCGCCTGGGCAATTCGGGCAGACTGAGAACCTCCCGCAATTCTTCCTGAATGGCTTTGGCATTGGGCTTGAGCACGCGAAAACGCTGGTCGTAGGATTGTTTGGCGTTGGTGCCGGCCAGGTCGATGAGGGCGCGCTTGTCGCCGCGCTGCGGAACTAAGATGTGAACTCTAGCGGCGCGTGGATCCGAGCCTGCCGCCTGCTCCGAGAGCAAGTCTTCCAGCGTAGAGCGATCCTCGAAATCGACTGGGACATAGAGATTGCGCGGAACGTAGGGCTGGCCGATGTAGAGCTGCTTGAGCAGAGCTGAGAAGAATTCACCGGGATTGAAGTCTGTGGCGGAAGAAACGGGCTCGCTGCGCTCGCCTGGACGGGCGAAGGCGCCCGTCCCCACATGTTCCGTGTCCGTCCCCGAAGGGCCCGCGGACGGTTCCAAAGCGGGGCTTTGACGCGCGTCCGGGTCAGAGACCCGCACCCACACATCTTCCGGCAGATCTTCCCAGAAGAATTCGCGGCGGTCGACGACGCGGCCGCCGCGCATGTGAAACAGATTGACGGCGAGCATGCCATTTTCATAGTGATAGCCGAAAACGTCGGCGTCATCGCCTTCGGCGGCCGCGATGCGCTGACGCTCCTGCAACTGCTCGACGGTGGAAATCAGATCGCGATAGCGGGCGGCACGCTCATACTCTTGTGCCGCCGCAGCCTGCTCCATGCGCTGCTGGAGCGACTTGCTGAGGTCCGTGGGGCGGCCTTCGAGAAACAGTTTCACGTCGCGGACCGCCTCCTGATAGGCTTCGGGCGTGGTCAAGTCCTGCACGCACGGGCCCAGGCAGCGCTTGATGTAGTACTGCAGGCAAGGGCGGGGATGAAAACGGGTGAGATCGACTTTGCACGACGGAATCAGAAAGTTGCGGTGAATCAGATCGACGATGCGGTAGGCGAGATTGGCCGGGAAATAAGGACCGTAATAAGCGCTGCCGTCCTTGCGCAGGCGGCGCGTGACGTAGATGCGCGGCCAGCGCTCGCTTAGGGTGAGCTTCACATAAGGGTAAGTCTTATCGTCGCGCAGCAGGATGTTGAAACGCGGCTTGCGCTGCTTGATGAGATTGTTCTCCAGAGCCAGCGCTTCTTTGTTGTTGCGGACGACGATGTAATCGACATCGACGGCCTCGCGCATCAGAGTGCCGGTCTTCGAATCCTCCCGGCGGCCTTCGTGGAAGTAGCTGGCGACGCGGCTGCGAAGGTTTTTAGCCTTGCCCACGTAGATGACTTCGCCTTCGGCATTCTTGTAGAGATACACGCCGGGCTCGGTGGGAATGGTGCGGATTTTCTGGAGAAGATCCATCAGGAGATCTTTGTATTCTATTCGATGAGCGGATGTGCGAATCTGTTACAAGTTCATATGAGAAGAGTTACCGGCCGGGCCGAATCGTCGCGAAATTTAGTTTTGGCGGTTTGCGCGGCGATAGGCATGCTGTTTACGGGGACGAACTCGGCATTGGGGCAGGCGACGGCTTCCGTGCAAACGAATAAAACAGAGCCTCCCGAGCAGAAGAAAGGCGATGTTGCGCCGGCTGCGGCGAAATCCGACGCCCATCACTTCGATCGGGTGGTAATTATCGTGCTAGAGAATGGCGATTACGAAGCCGCGGTGAAGGACAAGAATCTTTCGGATCTGGCCGCGCATGGCGCGAGTTTTTCAAATTTTCACGCGCTGTTCCACCCGTCGTATCCGAATTATCTGGCGATGGTTGCGGGCACGGACTTCGGGGTTCATCGGCGCGGGCGATATCTGGCGGACCGGCAGGTGAACTTTCCCAATGATGCGGCTCATAAAACGATAGCCGACCGCCTGATCGCCAAGGGTCTGGACTTCAAGAACTATGCGGAAGAATTGCCGGAAGGGAATTGTCCCTATCGAATCGACAGCCAGCACGTCGCCAAGAGCAAGAAAGGCGATTATGCCCGGAAACACGTGCCGTTCCTAAGTTTTGTGGAGGTGCAGGAAAAATGGTGCGACCGGGTGGTGCGGGTCGATTCCGGGAAAGACGATAACTATTTTGTGAAGGATGCTAATGCGGGGCTGGTGGCATATTCGTTCTACTCGCCGAATATGAATAACGACGGCCACAACACGAACGTGCAGGTGGCGGCGGAGTGGCTGCACAAGTTTCTCGACAAGACTTTTACGGAGAAGCTACGTAAGGGAACGCTGGTAGTGGTCACGTTCGATGAGTCCGAGCACAACGCCGACAACCGGATCTTCACATTATTTCTCGGGGACATGGTGAAGGACGGTAGCCAGCAGGATCCCAAGGCGCTCGGCCGCTACTATACGCATGACAACGTCCTGCGCACGATCGAAGACAACTTCGGCCTGGAGCCACTGGCTGCGGGAGATCGCGATGCGGCGCCGATCACGGACATCTGGAAGTAGACATTTGTTAGAACGGATCGCAGGCTCAATCGCTTCACCGGCCGGTCCGGCGAAGTGATGGCGTTGATACGAGTGGAATTAGCTATGCATCGCCGCGTGCCGCGACCTGCCGAAGTAACCCTTCGAGACCTCCGCAGCATTTCCTCGATCTGCAACAGATGCTCATTCATCAGAAATTCACTCGTTTGTAACGGTCCTTTAATATAGCGCCGTTAGAACCAAAGAATATATATCCGAGGAGAAATCATCGATGCGAAGAATTGCGCTGACATTGGTGTGCGCGCTGCTAGCTATGCCGACGCTGGCCCAGACCACGCTGAATGGAGCGGGAGCGACGTTTCCGTATCCCATGTACTCGAAGTGGTTCAGCGAATATCACAAGCTGCATCCTGACATTCAAATCAATTACCAGTCCATCGGCAGCGGCGGTGGGATCCGCCAGGTGATCAACGGAACAGTGGATTTTGGCGCCAGCGATGGGCCAATGACGGACGACATGCTGAAGGAAGCGAAGACGAAGATTCTTCACATGCCGACGGTTCTGGGCGCGGACGTGCCTGCCTACAACATTCCGGGAGTGAGCGCGGAGTTGAAATTTACTCCCGAGGCGTTGGCGGGAATTTTCCTGGGGAAGATCACAAAATGGAACGACAAGGCCATTACGGGCGCGAACCCTGGAGTGAATCTGCCTGACAAAGACATCATCGTGGTGCATCGCTCCGACGGAAGCGGGACGACGTACATCTGGACGGACTACCTTTCAAAGATCAGCCCGGAGTGGCAAAGCGAAGCGGGAACAGGAACGTCGGTGAAGTGGCCGAGGGGGTTGGGTGGAAAAGGGAACGAAGGCGTGGCGGGATCGATCCGGCAGTTGCAGGGGTCGATTGGATACGTGGAATTGATCTATGCCGTGCAAAACAGTATTACCTACGGCAGCGTGAAGAATGCAGCGGGAAATTTTGTGAAGGCGTCGCTGGAGAGCGTGACGGCGGCGGCTGCGTCCGCGCCCAAGATGCCGGCGGACTTTCGGGTTTCGATTACGAATGCGCCGGGTAAGGATGCATATCCCATCTCGAGTTTTACCTGGCTGCTGATTCCGGCGCAATCGAAAGATGCGGCCCACGGGAAAATTCTCGCCGATTTTCTTAACTGGATGGTGACGGATGGACAAAAGATGACGGCGGCTCTTTCCTACGCGCCGCTGCCGGAAGGCGTTGTCCAGAAAGAGAAAGAAGCGATTAAGCAGGTTCGATAGTTCTGTCGATATACCTATAACTACTGAAAAAGGAGAGTGTGATGAATTCTGCAGGGAAGTGGTGTGCGATATTGTTGCTCGCTACAAGCGTGGTGGCGCAAACCAGTACGCCACCGAAAACCAGGAAGCCCGCGACTTCGACCGCGGCGGAGATGCAGGCATTGAAGGACGCAATCGCCGCACAGCAGGCAGCGCTGGCCGCGCAGCAGCAGGAAATTCAGCAACTGCGCGACGAATTGCATCACAAGGATCAAGCCGTGGACCAGGCCCAGGCGGCGGCCAGCGATGCGGCCAGCAAAGCGGCTGCTGCGCAGGCGCAGGCCAGCCAGCAACAGGAGGCAGTGATTGGGTTGAAAGCCGATGTCTCCGACCTCAGGACCAACGCGCTGAGCACGACGGTGACTCTGCAGGAGGTGCAGAAGAATGTAAAAGCGGAGATCGAGAGCCCGGTCGCGTTGCACTACAAGGGAATCACGATTACGCCGGGCGGCTTCGCGGCGGCCGAATCTGTGCGGCGGTCGCGGGCGCTGGGGTCCGACATCAACACGCCTTTCAACTCGCTGACGCTACCGGGAGCGAGCCAAAATGCGATGTCGGAGTTCTTTGGATCCGGACGTCAGTCGCGAATTTCGGCACTGGCCGAAGGGCGATTGGCGAGCGCCAAGTTATCAGGCTATGTGGAGACGGACTTCCTGTCGGCGGCTGTGACCTCGAACAATAACGAGAGCAACAGCTATGGGCTGCGCCAACGGCAAGCGTGGGGTCAGGCGGCGTTCGATAACGGGTTTTCGTTCACGGGCGGGCAGATGTGGAGCCTGGCGACCGAGACCCTGCACGGGGTGGATAACCGGACCGAGGCTGTGCCTTTGACCATCGATCCTCAGTACTCGGTGGGGTTCAGTTGGGCGCGGCAGTACGGACTGCGGGTGGCGAAGAACTTCGGGAACAAAGTGTGGCTAGCGGCGTCGATGGAAAATGCGCAGGCGACGGTTTCGAGCCACAACAACGCTGATAACTTTCTTGTAGGTTCGGCTGGAGCCGCTGGCGGTCTCTACAATGCTGCGATCTCCACTTGCAGTACGAGCTTGAATTCCTCGGGTGCGCCGGTTACGACGTGCAGCCCGATTGCGAGCTATTCCTTCAACCCGTCCCCTGACATTATCGCCAAGGCGGTGTTCGAGCCGGGATTCGGACACTATGAAGTGTTCGGTATTTACAGCCGGTTCCGCGACCGGGTATTTCCTTGCGGCGAAGTAGCTTCGGCGACGACGCTTTGCGGGGGCAGCACGACTGCGGGTCCGAACGCTTTGGGAGCGACCAACGTGTCGAATAACGGAGGCGGCGTGGGCGCCAACGCACGCTGGACGTTCATGGATAAGCATATGGTTTTCGGTCTGCATGGGTTGACGGGGCGCGGCATTGGCCGCTACGGTTCCGGCGGACTGCCGGACGCAGCGGTCTATGCCAACGGAGGGCTGGATCTGATCCGGTCCTATCAGGGCTTGGCCACAGCGGAATGGCACGGCAAAAAGCTTGATGTCTATTTGGATGCGGGCGGGGAATATGCGGGGAGAGCGGCAGGCTACGATCCGATTGAAAACAAGTTCATCGGTTACGGTAATCCCAATCTTTCGAACAAGGGTTGCTATACGGAAACTGCGCCGATCGTTGGCAGCGGGTTTATTCCTGGAAGTCTTGGCGGTTGCACGGGCGACACGCGGGTGGTGATGGAGGGCACGATCGGTTACTGGTACCGTTTGTATACCGGGCCGAAGGGGCGGTTCCAGTACGGCATTCAGTACTCCTACGTGGCGCGCGATACTTGGGATGGAACGGGCTTTACCAAGGGAATGAGCGTCTCGCCGAGCGGACTGGACAACATGGTGTTTACGTCGTTCCGTTACTACCTGCCGTAGATTTTAACCGTTAGCTTTTCCGGCGCATCGGTCGGCGAACTCTGCCGCGCGATGCGCCGGAATTTCTTGCCATCAAGTTCTTTCCCGGGGGAAAGTCGAGATTCCTCTTGCTTGCCTTGATTCACCATACTGCGCCTGTGGACGGGATGTTTTATACTGACTAGTGTCAATGGCCCGGCTTGAATCGGCTGCAGAACCCAGTTAAAAGAAAAATCGCAGAAATCCTAATACTCGTCCCATGGCTCGCATTTCGCTGGAAAATCCTGAGTACTATCTGAACCGCGATACCTCGTGGCTGGCGTTTAACGGGCGTGTGCTCGAGGAAGCCGAGGATGCGGGCAATCCGCTGCTGGAACGGCTGAAGTTCCTGGCGATTTCGGCGAGTAATCTGGACGAATTTTTCGAGATTCGCATTGCGGCCATGGTGCAACAGATCGAGGATGGCTACAACGAAGCTGGCCCTGACGGTCTCACCCTCACTGACAAGCGCGAGGTTCTGGCGCGGCTTACGCACAAGTTCGTGGATGAGCAATATAACTGCTGGAATGCGCTGCGTCCGGCGCTGGCGGAGCATGGGATTCGGGTGCTCGGCATGCACGAATTGGACGCCGAGTCGCGGCGGTTTGTGGATGAGTATTGCGAAAAGGAACTGGACCCGCTGCTAACGCCGGTTACGGTCGATCCCGCGCATCCTTTTCCCCGGGTAATCAATAAAGCCCTGTGTCTGGGATTGCTGTTGCGACGGCGGCGGCGCTCGGCGCTGACTTATACGGGAGTGGTCTCGGTGCCGCGCAGTTTGCCACGCCTGGTGAGGCTGCCATCGGAGAACACGACGGATTTTATTTTTCTCGCGGACCTGGTGGCGCATCATGCGCAGAACATGTATCACGGGTACGACATTGTGGCAGCGGCGCCCTTCCGTGTGACGCGAAACAGCAATCTGTATCTGCAGGAAGAAGAGGCGCGGAATCTGCTGGAATCGGTGCGCACGGAGCTGCACAACCGGCGCAAGGGCGACGCGGTGCGCATGGAAATCGAAGCCGATGCCGATCCGGAAATGATCGAGCGCCTGCGAAGCGTTTTTGAGCTTGATTCGTGGCAGGTATTTCCGGTGAATGGTCCGGTGAATTTGTCGCGGCTGTTTAATGTATACGAGCAGACGCCGCGGCCGGATTTGAAATATCGTCCCTTCGCTCCGCGGGAGCTGCGGCTGACGGCGAAATCTCGGAATTTGTTCGAGGATCTGCGGCGTCACGATATTCTGTTGCACCATCCCTACGACTCTTATGACGCGGTGGTTTCGTTTATTGAATCGGCGGCGGAAGATGAGCACGTGCTCTCGATCAAGCAAACGCTTTACCGCACCAACGAGCACTCGCTGATCGTGCCTTCGCTGATCGACGCGGCACCGCGGAAGGAAGTGACCGCGGTCGTGGAGTTGAAGGCGCGATTCGACGAAGCGCATAACATCCGCTGGGCGCGCGATCTGGAAGATGCGGGAGTGCAGGTGTTTCATGGGTTGGTGGGGTTGAAGACGCACTGCAAATTGTCGCTGCTGGTGCGGCGCGATCCGGATGGGGTGCGCAGCTACGCGCATATCGGGACGGGAAATTACAACGCCACCACGGCGCGGATCTATACGGACTTGAGTTTGTTCACGGCGAATCCGGAAATTACGCGGGCGGTGCATGACGTTTTCAGTTTTCTGACGGCGTACGCGGAGAATCCCAGCTATGAGCCGCTGCTGGTGGCGCCGCTCGATCTGGCGGAGAAGACGATTGCGCTGATTGATCGCGAGGCGGAGCACGCGCGGCAGGGGCGGCCGGGACGGATCATCGCCAAAATGAATGCGCTGCTCGATAAGAACGTGATCCACGCGCTGTACCGGGCTTCGCAGGCGGGAGTGGAAACGGATTTGATTGTGCGCGGCATCTGCGCTTTGCGGCCGGGGGTGCGCGGGCTGAGCGACCGAATCAAAGTGCGGAGTATTGTGGGACGGTTCTTGGAGCACAGCCGGATTTATTACTTTGGCAATGCGGGCGAGGAAGAAATTTACATTGGCAGCGCCGACTGGATGCCGCGCAACCTTTACGAGCGAGTGGAAGTTCTGGTGCCGTTGCGCGATGAATTCATGCGCGAGCGGGTGCGTCACGAAATTCTCGATTCTTTATTGGCGGATAATCGGAAGGCGCGCATTTTGTTGCGGGACGCGACGTACATCCGGGCGTGGCAGCCGATGCACGGCAAACGGAATCGTAAGGCGCCGACGGGCGCGGCGGCTTTCAGCGCGCAGGATTATCTGATCAGTGTGGCGGAGGGAAAGCAGTCGAATGCGCCCCCGGTGCCGGCTCCGGCGAGGAAGCGCAGGGTTCCGGTGGGAAGGGAAAGATAATTCGCAATGATTATTTATTTTCTGCGTCATGCCAGCGCCGGCGAGCCCCTGGTAAATCCGAAGAAGGACGAGAAGCGCGCACTCGATAAGGAAGGCATTGAGCAGTGCGGGTATGTGGGGCGGGCCCTGGCTGCGATCGAGGCGCAGGTGGATGTGATTATTTCCAGCCCGCTGAAACGCTGCACGCAGACGGCCTCGCTGGTGGGTAACGAAATGAGTTATGAAGGCAAGCTGCAGATCGATGCCGGACTGCGTCCGGGGGCGAGTTTTGCCGATTTCCGCAAGCTGCTGGAAAAGTATGCGCAGCAGGAATCCATCATGGTGGTGGGACATAATCCCAATCTCAGCCAGTTTCTGGGAACGGTGATCAGCGAGTCGGGATGCGAAGCTTCGATCGAACTGAAGAAGGGTGCGGTGGCGCGGGTGGACATGCGCCGCAGTTCAGGGACACTGCAATGGTGTTTGACGCCGAAGGCGCTGCGCACGCTCTACACGGCGGCAGTGGAGAGTTCGCGGCCGAACACTTCGCGAAAATAAGGGGCGTCTTTCTCGATCGCCCAGAGTTCTAAATCCACTCCCATACGGCGGCGAGGCACCAGCGCGAGGTGTACCTGCGCGGCGCGGTGGCTTACCCGAACTCTTTGGACGGCGCGGCTGCGGCCAAGATTTAAAGCCCGGGCGAGTCGAAGAAGCATGATCGCTTTCTGCACTCCGAGGCGATCGGCGGGATCGAGGGCTTTGATCGCAGCTTCGTCCAGGGCGGGGCGCGACTTTCCTAAATAGCGGGCGATGGCTGCGATTAAACGGCGCTGCTGCGGGGTGTAGCCGAGGATCTCCGAGTTCGAAATGATGTAATAGGTATGGCGGTGATGGCCGTTGCGGTTGACGTAGTCTCCCACCTCGTAAAGCATCGCGGCGGCGGAGAGCCACTCGCGGAATTCCGGCGCCAGGCCATGCACTGAGCGGAGCGCCGAGAACAAGAACATGGCGGACTCGCGCACGTCGAGGGCATGCTTCATATCCACGCGATAGTGGGCCACGGCTTTGGTGATGGAGTCCCAGCGTTCCGATTCGATTTGCCGTCCGGAGCGCGTGCTGCGGTCACGCTCGGCAGCCATCTGCGCCAAAAGGCCGTCGCGCAAGCCCAGCGGAGAATAGCGGAAGCCTTTCAGATGAAGGCGGTCGAGCAGTTCGTGATAGACCATGGCGCCGGCGACGACGATTTCGGCGCGCCGCAGACCGATGCCTTCGATCTTCCTGCGCTCGTCCACGGGCAGGCGAGCCAGGCGCTTGGCGAGTCGCGTGATCTCCGCGCGGGAGACGACCAGGCGCTGGCGGCTGCCGTTTTTGCGCAGGTTGCTGGCGGCGGCGGCCAACGCGTCGGCAGTTCCGGAGGTGGCGATTACATTTTTCACTTTTGCTGCGATGACGCGCGAAGCGATGCGGTTGACTTCGCGGGCGATGAATCCCTGCAGCCGTTTGAGTTCGCCCTTGCGCGGTGGATCGTGGCGGAGGAATTCGTCGGTGAGACGGACGGCGCCTAGAGGAAGACTTACGGTCTCACGGATTTGACCGCGGGCGGAGACGGTGAGTTCACAACTTCCGCCTCCGAGATCCATCATTAAGGTAGGAGAACTGTCGGCGCGAAGGTTAGAGACGAGGCCCAGGTGAATCAGGCGGGCTTCTTCCAAGCCGGAGATAATTTCGACCGTCCAGCCGGTAGCGGAGCGCACCCACTCCAGAAAGGCCTGGGAATTGCGGGCATCGCGGAGGGCGCTGGTGGCGACGACTCGGACGGGGTCGGTGACGACCTGTTGTGTGGCGCGGTGAAAGCGGCGCAGGACCTTGACGGTTTCGGCCATCGACTCCGGGGTGAGAAAGCCGGAGCGGAAGACGCCTTCTCCGAGACGAGTGACTTCGCGGTCCTCGTGAACCTGGCGAAGATGACCCCGCGTGAGGCGCGCGATCTTCAGGCGAACGGAGTTGGAACCGATATCAACCGCGGCAAAGGTCGGCATGAGGCAAGGAAAACAGTTTACATGCCGAACGGCGGTCAGTCATCAGGAGATGAAGGCGAGAAAAACTTAAAATCTTTGACCAAGGGGAAGCCAGAGTACACGGAAAGAACCTTATTCGGTTGGCGGTTGACTTCGACGGGTAATTTCTTTTGCGGTCTTTTCTTTAGAATATTGTGGATTAACGCCGGCGAGGGCTTGCAGAACGTTGCTGGCGCATCTCTCACAACACGACCCTTGCTGTCGTGAATGTTCCTGGTCAGTGAGAATTTCAAATTCCAGTACCGCTGGGTTGGCCGAACATAGCTGGCACTGGCCTTGACTGGTTAGGGAGCGGAAAGTCATTGAGTCCCGCATGTTCACCCCCATGATCAATGTAGCCGGGAGTGACAGTGGGACGCCGTGACCGGCGGTACGGATTTGCGTGATTACAATCACGCTGAAGGAAGGACTGGCAAAGTGAGGATCGGCAAATAAGAGCGACGAAACTCCAGGCGATCAGGCTGCGGATGCCGTCTTGCGGCTTGTTTCCACAGGCGCCGGAACCGAAGGCCTGACAGGGCGATGGGAGTCAGTCTCTCGTTTGCTTCGCATCTGAGAGAGGACGGCGACGGCATGCCGATATTTTGCTCCGGTGACATTGTGGAGTTCGGCGACGAGGGGCGACTCGCGGACGTCGCCGAGATTCTGGTTGGCGGTTTGGGTGAGGGTGAGCCAGTCATGCCAGTCGCCGGAGGCGTCCTGTATGCGCTTGAGTTCGGCAATGAACTGCTCGGCTTCTTGGGACGGAGTTGCAAATTCGGCCGCGTAGCGAGCGCGCTTGCTGAGGATGCGGTATTGGTGGAGCACGGCTTCGGTGAGCGGTTCGGCGGCGGAGTCAAGGCGTTGCAGCATTCGCCGGGCGACAGCCAAAGGATCGCGGCAGGCTTCCGGATTAAAGCGCCTGGCGGCGCGCTTCAGGCGCTTGCGAATTTCGCGGACGGTGGTTTCATCGACCGCCTTGCGGAGTTTCTTTTCCTGCTGGCCGCGAAGTTCGATCAATTGATTGACCAGTTGGGTCTTGCGCCGTGGCTCGCGGGGAACTTTCAAGCTGCGCAGCGCCGCGGATTGAACATCGAGATCGCGCACTTTCCCAGCGCGTTTGCGAATACGGCTCAATAGTTTGAGAAGCTTTTTCTCATTGCGGTCGAGCTTGGAAGAAAGTTCACCGAGCAGTATCTGAAGACGGCGCGTGCCGGTGCGGAAGCGGTGCACACTTTCCGCCGGAGGCTTCGAAGAGAGCTTGATCAGGTCCCGTTCAAGCTTCCGAAAAACCTCGCGGCTGCGCTTTGGATCGATCGACATATGGAGATAGAGCGAATTGGAAGAAGAAAAATACAGGCTTATCTGCGAAAAGGCAATCCCGAAAAGCTGGGTTATTTTAACATCCTGTTAACAGGATTCTGCTAGGGTGGAGGGGAATGGCTTTGCCCGCCCCACCTCGGCCTGATATGCCATCCTCGCAACCCATTGAAACGAAGAAAGTTAGCGAGATCCCTTCGACGGGGAGGCGGTCGGCGCATTCTTCCTGGGCAAGTGGAGAAACTGGCGACAAAATCTTCCAATTCGGCATGCTGGCGTGCGGTCTGGCGGTGCTGGGAACGCTGGCGCTGATCGTCTATGAACTGGTGTTGCGTTCCGGGCCTTCCTGGCACGCGTTTGGATTTAAGTTTTTTGCCGGACGCGATTGGGATCCGGTGAATGAACAATTCGGCGCGCTGCCATTCATTTACGGAACCCTGGTTTCATCGCTGTTGGCTCTGATTATTGCGGTACCACTGGCGGTTGGAGTGGCAGTATTCACTACTGAAATGTGTCCCAAGGTGCTGCGCAGGCCGCTCTCGTTTTTTGTGGAATTGCTGGCGGCCATTCCAAGCGTGGTTTACGGATTGTGGGCGATTTTTGTGCTGGTGCCAATTCTGAGCAACTATGTCGAACCTTTCCTGTCGCGCACGTTAGGCTGGACCGGGTTTTTCACGGGGCCGCCTTATGGGATCAGTATGCTGGCGGCGGGAATTATTCTCGCGATCATGATTATCCCTATTATTTCTTCGATCACGCGGGAAGTGCTGATGGTGGTGCCACAGCATCAGCGGGAGGCGGCACTGGCGCTGGGCGCGACACGGTGGGAGATGATCCGGATCAGTGTGCTGCGCAATGCGCGGGCGGGAATTATGGGCGGCATCATCCTGGGACTGGGACGCGCTCTAGGAGAAACGATGGCCGTAACCATGGTGATTGGAAACCGGCCGGAGATTGCGAAGTCGCTGTTTGCGCCGGGATACACCATGGCGAGCGTGCTGGCCAATGAGTTCAGTGAAGCTACCGGGGACTTGAATCTGGCGGCTCTCATCGAGATTGGGTTGGCCCTGTTTCTGGTCACAATTGTGGTTAACGCGCTGGCGCGATTGCTGGTGTGGACGGTTACGCGCGGGCAGCCTGCGAGGGCGAATGCCTGAAAGCGAAAAGACTTCCACTCGGAATCCTGTGCCGGTGATCGCTTTGCGGCGACGGATCACTGACCATGTGATGACCGGCGTGGCCGTGTTGACGGTCATCCTGGTGTTGGTGCCTTTGTTCGCGATATTTGCCTATCTTGTTTACCGGGGAGTCGGGTCGATCAACTGGGCTTTTTTGACGCAAACGCCCAAACCTGTGGGTGAAGCGGGCGGAGGGATGGCGAATGCGATTGTGGGCTCCGGATTCATTCTGGCTCTGGCGAGTGTTCTGGGAGTTCCGGTGGGGGTGGGAGCCGGTATTTATCTGGCGGAGTATGGCCGGAACCGCCTGGGTGATGTGATTCGCTTTACGGCCGACGTGCTGAACGGCGTGCCTTCGATTGTTATTGGGATTGTGGCGTACTCCATTGTTGTTCTTTATCAGAAACATTTTTCCGCGCTGGCTGGCGGAGTGGCGCTGGCCATCATGATGATTCCCACGATTACGCGCACCACGGAAGAAATGCTGCTGCTGGTGCCGCGGGCATTGCGGGAGGCGGCTTATGGGTTGGGCATTCCGCGCTGGCGGACCACGCTCTCGATCACACTGCGCACCGCAACCTCGGGAGTGATTACGGGAATCATGCTGGCCTTTGCCCGCGTGGCGGGAGAAACCGCGCCGCTGTTGTTTACCGCGTTTGGAAATCAGTTCTGGAATCTGCGTGTAGACCAACCCACGGCCGCATTGCCGTTGCAGATATTCAACTACGCCATTTCCCCCTATGACGAGTGGCACCGGCAGGCGTGGGCGGGAGCGCTGGTGCTGATTGTTCTCATTGTTAGTGCGGTCGCCGCGGTGCGCTTCGCGGTTCGCCGTGGTACCTTCGGAGCCGCATAGTTTATGGGCGTTGGCATCCAAGTCGAGAACTTGAACGCCTGGTATGGCAAGACGCAGGCGCTGTATGACATTCAGTTGGCAGTGGCGGCCAACCACGCCACGGCATTGATTGGACCCTCGGGCTGCGGCAAGTCTACATTCATTCGTTGCCTGAACCGCATGCATGAAACGATTCCCGAGGCGCGGGTCACGGGGAGCGTGCGCATCGGAGAGATTGATGCTTACAACGGAACCTCGGCCACGCAGTTGCGGCGGCGAGTGGGGATGGTTTTTCAAAAGGCGAATCCGTTTCCCACGATGTCGATTTACGATAACGTCGCTTCCGGATTGAAGCTGAATGGATTTAACGACCGGCGAAAGCTGGACGAGATCGTGCATGGGTCGCTGGACGCCGCAGCGCTCTGGGATGAGGTAAAGGATCAGCTCCACAAGAAATCAGGCGCTAGTCTTTCGGGGGGGCAGCAGCAGCGGCTCTGCATTGCGCGGGCTTTGGCGGTGGAGCCGGAGGTTCTGCTGATGGACGAGCCTTGCTCGGCGCTGGATCCGATTTCCACCGGGAAGATTGAAGAGTTGATCTTTCAGCTCAAAGAGCGGTATACCATCGTAATTGTGACCCATAACATGCAGCAGGCGGCGCGGGTTGCGGAATTCACCGGCTTCTTTCTGCTGGGCAAGATGATCGAGTTCGATAAGACGGAAAAAATCTTTACCAAACCGTCACACAAGCGGACGGAAGACTACATCACGGGCAGATTTGGATAAGAAAGGTTCGGATCATGCGCACGCGCTTTCAGCAAGGGCTCGACGATCTACGGCAGAAGTTGCTCCGCATGGGTGGGCTGGCGGAGCAGGCGGTGGATCGCGCGCGCCAGGCCTACATTGACCGCGATCTTACGCGTTGCCAGATGGTTCTCGAGGGCGAAAGCCTGATCAACACGTCGGAACGGGAGATCGACGAAGCCGCCTTCGACTTGCTGGCGATGCAGCAACCCATGGCCGTGGATCTGCGGTTTATCCTGGCGGTGACCAAGATCAATTCCGATCTTGAACGCGTGGGCGATCAAGCGGTGAATATCGCCGAGCGGGTGATGGACATGATGGATCTTCCGGCAGTTGACTTGCCGGTGGACATTGCGCGCATGGGCGCGGCCGTGAGCGCCATGGTGCGGCGGGCACTCGAGTCATTCATCGAAGGCAAAGTGGAACTGGCTCAGGCGGTGCTGGAAATGGACAACGTGGTGGACCGCATGAAGGACGATGCGTTCATCCAACTGGTGAAGACGATGAACCAGCGTCCTGAGGTGGTGCGGCAGGCGCTGGATGCGCTGCTGGTGGCGCGCAATCTGGAGCGCGTAGCTGACCACGCTACGAACATTGCGGAGGACGTCATCTTCTGGGTGCAAGGTGCCGATGTGCGGCACAATGTTGGTGCCGAGGAGCATGGCGAGCACCCATCCGGGCACGAGGGCACCTCGCGCGCGTCGGGAGTTTAATCCACTAAACAGCACAAGGCGTGCGACCCGGAGAGATCGATGGATCTGGCACTGAGCACGGCTGAAAGCCTCTGCCTGGGATTGATCGGAGGCCTCGGGGTCGGAGCGACCATTCATTATTACCAGGCTCTGGCCAAGGCCCACGCGCAACTCCAAAAACCGCTTCGCCTTTTGATGGTGCACGCGGATATGCAGAAAGTCCTGGGCCATGTGCAGGCCAAACGACTGGCAGATCTGACGGAGTATTTCGTCGCGCTCATTGGCCAGTTGAAGGATGGCGGGGCTGATTTGGCGGCGGTGAGCGCAGTAACACCGCATTTATGTATCGAAGAGCTGGTTACGAAATCGGCGCTGCCGATGGTAAATCTTCTGCAGGTAGTCCGCGAATCGATTCTCGGGAAGCGCATCGCTCTGTTTGGAACCCGGTTTGTCATCGAAACGGACTTGTTCGGTACGCTGCAAGGACAAAATACTGTCCGGCCGCGAGCCGAGGAAGTGGATCAAATCCACGAGGCGTATGTGCGAACCGCCCTGCGGGGCGAAGGCGCGAAAGAAGAACGTAAGACCTTAGCTTTTCTGGCGCATACCATGATTCAACGTGAAGGTCTGGAAGCGATCGTGTTTGCGGGAACGGATCTGGCTCTGCTTTTCAATCCATCGAATACGACGTTTCCGTTTATTGACTGCGCGCAGCTGCACATCGACGCGATCGTGAAAAGAGTGCTGCCTTGAAGGCAGCGGCGTCCCGCTGCAGATTTATCTGCGGGACGCCGGCAAGTGCTTATGTGCTTTTGACCGCGGGTTCCCGCCTGAATTACGCTCATCTTTCTATTTGCTGTAGCAGCTTGGGGAGGCCTCTGTGATTCGATTCTCACGTATCATTTTCGTGATCGCATTTCTCGTTCTTCAGATTGCCGCCGCGCAGGAGCGAAGGACTGGCAACTCATCGATCTCGCTTTCTACCAGTAAGACATTGACGGCTCCCGTACCAGGGCGTATCGGCAGCACCAACAGCTTTCCCGCCAGCATCGCCGTCAGTCCGGATGGACGCTACGCAGCGCTGCTGAATGACGGGTATGGAACGCAGGAGACACTGGCGACGCAGTCGATTGCGGTACTCGACCTGAAGACGAATCGGCTGGCCGATTATCCCGACAAGCGATTCGGCGAGGACGTGCATCAGAGTTACTTCCTGGGACTGGTCTTTGGGTCGGATGGAAAACATCTTTACGCTTCGGTGGGTTCGATTACAGATCCGACGGGACAGAAAGCTGGAGATACGGGCAACGGAATTGCAGTTTACGGTTTTGCCCGTGGCAAGGTGGTGGCGGAGCGATTTATTGCAATCGAACCACAGGCGCTCGCCGCGGAGAAAAAGGTCGCGATCGCTTTGCAGAAGACTCCGGCCGGGACCGCGATTTCTTATCCGGCGGGGCTGGCGCTGATTTCCAGTGGTGGCCATGATCGGCTTCTGGTTGCGAATAATCTCTCTGACAATGCCGTGCTGCTGGATGTGGCGAGCGGCAAGATACTTCAGCGCTTCGACCTGAGCACCAATGACCTGGTGCCGTCGTCATTTCCTTACACCTGCGTGGCCTTGCGCGATGGACGGCGCGCGTGGTGCAGTTTGTGGAACGCGTCGCAGGTGGCGGAACTGGATCTGACTAACGGGAAGGTTGTTCGCTGGATCAAGGTGAAGGAGCCGGATGATCCGATAGCGCCGGGATCGCATCCGACGGCGATGCTGTTGAGTCCGGACGAAAAGCTTCTTTATGTAGCCCTGTCGAACGTTGATGCGGTCGCGGCGGTTTCGACAGCGAGCGGGCAGATCGTTGCCTTTCTTAACAGCACGGTTCGCCATCAGGAGTTTGCCGGGACTTATCCCAGCGCGTTGGCGCACTCTGCGGACGGGAAGCGTCTCTTCGTGGCCGACGCGTCCGCCAATGCGGTCGCAGTATTTGATATCTCGACCCTGAATCCGGATGCGACGGGTGAGCCCACCACCTTGGCCGCTCTGGGCTTCATTCCTACCGACTGGTACCCGAGCGCAGTTGCCTTTCACGGCGACGATCTCCTCATCGCTACTGCCAAGGGCGAAGGCACCGGACCGAACAAGGGAATGGGCAAGACTGCATACGAGCTCAAACATCAGGCGCATCCTTATATTCCGACGCTGCTGCGGGGATCAATCGCGCGGTTGAACATTCCCTCGACTCTCGACAAGCTCGATGAACTTACACGAACGGTCGAGAACGATAACCTGCTGCATAACGATCCCGGGACGATTCAGTTCGCAGGGGGCAAGAATCCGATCAAGCATGTGATCTACGTCATAAAAGAGAATCGCACGTACGACCAGATTCTTGGCGACCTGAAACCGGGTGACGGCGACCCGTCATTGACCATGTATGGCGCCGACTTCACGCCGAACGAGCACAAGCTGGCGTTGCAGTTCGGTGTGCTCGACAATTTTTACGATAGCGGAGAAGTTTCGGGCGATGGACATCTGTGGTCGACTGCGGCCATCACCAGCGATTACAACGAAAAGACGTGGCAGATTGCTTACCGCGGCAAGGAGCGGACATATGATTTCCAGGGCACGGTGGCTGATGAGTATCCGCTTGAGCATAATGAGGCGGATATCGACGATCCTTCTACCGGATTTCTCTGGGATAACGTGGCGCGGCACGGACTAAGTTATCGCGATTATGGCGAGTATGTGAATGCGGAGTGGTGCAATAAACTCCGCAAGGTTGCGTCACCCAAGCAGGGAACTCCGTCGGGGCAGGAATCTGAGTGTCCACAGACGGACGTGCAAAAGGGAGACGCTTTGGCGTCCAATGTGGGAGATCCACATGGCGCGCCGAGTCCGTGGCCATGGGCGGTACCGCTGTTCAAGGGTGTGAAGCCTACGAAGGCGGTGCTGCGGGATCATTTCGATCCGCTGTATCCGGATTTCAACACGGATTATCCAGACCAGCTGCGGGCGGATGAATTTCTGAATGAATTCGGCGCTTACGCGCGCGCCCGAGCGGCCGATGAAAGCGCGGATTTTCAGTTGCCGGCGTTTGTTTTGCTTTATTTGCCGGACGATCACACTGGAGGTACGCGTCCCGCCAAGCCGCGGCCGGCGGCTTCGGTGGCCGACAATGATCTAGCGCTGGGGCGCGTGGTGGACGCGGTCTCGCACAGTCCTTACTGGGATGACACGGCGATATTTATTCTTGAGGACGATGCGCAAAATGGAGCAGACCATGTGGACGCGCACCGCTCGATAGCCTTCGTGGTGAGCAAATATTCGCCGGGCACGGCAGCCGGGACCTTCGTTGACCACCGCTTCTACACCACGGTCAACCTGATTCACACGATGGAGATGCTGCTGGGGTTACCGCCGATGAATCAAAACGACGCGTATGCACCGGCGATGGGGCCGATGTTCTCCGGCGAAGGCAAGCAGGCCGCATTCGAGGCGGACTACCGCAATCTGAAGAATGGTCTGATCTACGAGACGAACAAGCGGGATGCGCCGGGAGCAAGTGAATCGTCGAAGATGGATTTCTCGCGGCCCGACGCGGCGGGAGCGGAGCGTCTGAATAACGTTCTGTGGCGCGATCAAAGAGGAGATGCACCCGCGCCTGCGGCGAGGCACACCGTGTTTCCGGCGGGAGGCGATGAGTAGCGGGCAGGCATGCAATCCAGAATGGGAAAATCCTAACCTAAAATAATCGAATCGGGATTGCGCCCGGTTTGTGAACCGATTCTATTTATTGCCGATAGATTCCGCAGGAGCACTCCTGTGCGAGAGGCGCGGACCGCCGTGATGATCGTGGTGGACGTATCGTGGGAAGATCCTGGGGGAAAAGGGCGGAGTATTTCCGCGCGGATGGAAGACAAGTCGCTGAGTGGGGCCTGTCTTCGAGTGAAAACGCCAATCGACTTGGGAGCGAAGCTGAGGATTCAGTCGCGTTTCGAACAATTCTCGGGCGTGGTGCGGTACTGCCGGCGTGAGAACTGGGATTATGTGGTGGGGGTTCAGCGAGAAAAGACGGATAGTCAGTTGACCAGCCCGCCAGCAGGCACAGATGTCCAGGTGAAAGGTGCTGAGGCTGCGGCTTCCGATGGGGCGCAGACTAAGGTGCAAAGCGTGTCGCAGGCGCACGAGGATACGGTAATGAAAGTGCCCGCCATAAAGCTGGTGGAAGTGGAGCCGTTGGTGCCCGCGGCGAACCCGGCTGCGGCCATGTTTCGCCGCGAGATTCATCGCGAAGGGGACGGTGGAATTGGGATAGCTGGCCGCGAAACGGTTCATCGCGAGCGGCTGGGCCCTTCGCAGGGCGAAGAGTCGCGGAGGGCTCGGCGAGCGCGGAGCCGAACCACATCGCGAGCGAAGGCTAGGGAAGTCCCGAAGGAGAGGAAATCTATGGCACGCAAATGGCTCGAACTGGCACCCTGGCAAAAGAGGCGAGAGGGCCCGATTACAGGCGCCGGAAACAACGGAGGCGGGGACGGAAAGAGCGCAAAGGAGGATCTCATGCCGGAAGAAACAGCATCTGCGAACAAGGCTGCGGGGGAGGACGAACCGGTGGGCACTGCCGGCTTGCAGGCGGAGCTGTTGCCGATGGAAGAGATTTACCGCGCTGCCGGGATCATGAGTCCGCAAAAGGGATATAGCATTCCCAAAGTGTCCGAGATGATCAATAGCGAGCACCTGCGGGGGCTGTCAAAAGAGATGAGGCGCGCCGCCGTACTGATGGCTCTTGAGGCTGCGGGCATGTCGATCGAGCGAGTACAGGAAGACGCCAAGGCCCGTCAGGGAGTTCTGGAAGCTTACGAAGCAGAACAGAAGAAGCAGGTTGAGGCGGCGTGGGCGCGGAAGGCGGACGAAAATGTTCAGATTCAGGAAGAGCTGGAGAGGGTTAAGGCGCAGTACATGGTGCGCATCACTCGCAACCTGGACGGAATGGCGAGGGAGAAAGCTACTTTTGAGAGTTGGATGGCGGTGAAGCAGCAAGAGATTGAGAAGATAGCGGAAGTGGTGGACTTGTGTTCGAAACCGGAGGCCGTGCGGCCGGTGAGCGCTCTGCTGGCAAAGGCTGCGGTGGCGGGCGCTGGGGAGCCAGTATCTGCGTCACTGGGATCTGCGTCACCGGGATCTGCACAGTCAGGATCTGCACCGCCCAAGGTTTAGTTGCGTGCGAGAGTAAAGCCCGAAGCCGAACTTGGCCTGCGCTAGGCCCGGCTTTACACTAATAGTGTGAAGATTGCGCTGGGACAAATTAATCCTACGGTTGGAGATTTCTCCGGCAATGCGGCGAAGATCATTGAGTTTTCGCGGCGCGCGCAAGCCGGGGGCGCGGGCCTGATTCTGTTTCCCGAATTATCCGTGTGTGGATATCCGCCGCGCGACTTAGTCGAGCGGCCATCGTTCGCTGCGCGCAATCGCGAGACCGCCGAGGAGATTGCAGTTGCGACCCGCGGCATTGCCGTGATCTGTGGGCTAGTCACTCCGGCGGAATCTGAAACCGGCAAGTCTGCGATGAATTCGGCCGCGCTGTTGCAGGAGGGCAAAATTGCCTTTCTGCAGTCGAAGATGCTGTTGCCGACCTACGACGTTTTCGACGAGATGCGCAACTTCGCTCCGGCGAAAAGTCAGCAACTATTTCCGCTTTGCGGCAATCGCATGGCGCTTACGATTTGCGAAGACGCCTGGAACGACAAGCTATTCTGGCCGAAGCGGCTGTACACGATTGATCCCATCGACGCGCTGATTCGAGCCGGGGGCGATCTTGTTCTGAATATTTCGGCGTCGCCATTCTGGATTGGCAAGCGCGAAGTGCGCCGCGACATGCTGGCCTCAATCGCCCGGCAGCATAAGGTTCCGGTTGCGATGGTCAACCAGGTTGGAGGCAATGACAGCTTGCTTTTCGACGGCTCGAGTATCGTTCTCAATGCGGAAGGGAACATCATCGCCCAGGGACGTTCCTTCGAAGAAGATCTCATCTACTTCGACTCAACGAAACTTACGGGCGATCTTCACGAGCAGCTCGAGGGCGAAGAAGCCAGCGTGTACGGCGCGCTGGTGCTGGGCACGCGAGATTATATCCAGAAGTGTGGATTCCGCAAGGCCATCATCGGACTCAGCGGCGGGATCGATTCGGCGCTGACGGCGGTCATCGCCGCCGACGCGGTGGGGGCGGAGAATGTGATCGGCGTAGGGATGCCGGGACCGTATTCTTCGCCGGGATCGATCGATGACGCGCGTGCACTGGCGAGCAATCTTGGGATTCGTTTCGAGCTGCTCTCGATCAATTGCGCCGTTGAAGCGTATCGCAAGACTTTGAAGGAAGTGTTTGCGAATCAGAAGGAGGACGTGACCGAGGAGAATATTCAATCGCGAGCGCGCGGGACGCTGCTGATGGCGCTCTCCAATAAATTCGGCGCGATTGTGCTCTCCACCGGCAACAAGAGCGAACTGGGCGTGGGCTACTGTACACTTTACGGGGACATGGTGGGGGGACTGGCGGTCATCTCCGACGTGCCGAAAACTTTGGTATACAGGTTGAGCTATTACGTGAATTCGCGGATGCCGGTAATTCCGCGGGATACGCTGGAGAAGCCGCCGTCGGCGGAGTTGCGGCCCGATCAGAAAGACAGTGACTCGCTGCCGCCTTACGAGATTCTGGACGCGGTGCTCGAAGACTATGTGGAAGATGCGCGATCGGTGGAACGGATTGCGGCGGATCGCGGCTTTGATATTGAGGTGGTGCGGCGCGTGGTGCGAATGGTGGACCGGGCGGAATATAAGCGTCAGCAGGCGGCGCCGGGCATCAAGATTTCTCCCAAGGCTTTCGGGTACGGACGCCGGTTCCCCATCGCTGCGAAGAGTGAGGCTTGACGTATCCGACGAACAGTACGGTGTGCCTGCTGCAAAAAAATTATTTCTTACTTTGAATCGAAAGGAAATCATGCGCAGTTCTATCAACGCGATTCTTATTCTATTGTTCACGTGTGGTGTGGCGGCCGCGCAATCGGCAGACGCGAAGGCCGGCGATAAATCTGCGGCGGGGGTATATCTTCCCTCGGAGGCAACCGTGAATTCTTTTATGCAACAGACATTTGGCTATCAGCCGAACCTGACCTGGAAAATTTCCAGCATTAAGCCGGCTCCGGTGCCGGGACTGGCGCAGGTGGACGTGGTTCTGGCGAGCCCGCAGGGCCAGCAAATCAGCCGGCTATACGTCACGGCGGATGGCGAACATGCCGTGATCGGCGACATTATTCCGTTCGGCGCCAAGCCGTACGATCCGGCGAGGAAGACATTGGAAAAGGGAATCACCGGACCCGCGCGCGGACCGAAAGATGCACCGGTCACCATTGTGGAGTTCGGCGATCTGCAATGTCCGGCGTGCAAGGCGGCGCAGCCGGCGATTGAGGGCCTCATCGCGGCGGAGCCGAATGCGCGGTTTGTTTTTCAGAACTTTCCTCTCGAGATGCACAACTGGGCGGCGAAGGGCGCAGCCTATGCCGACTGCGTGGCTCAGGCCTCCAGTGATGCGTTCTGGAAATTCATTGCGAAGACCTACGAAACTCAGGCCGACATCACGGCCGAAAACGCCGATGAAAAGCTGACCGTGATCGCCGATGGAGTGGGACTGAAAGGCGCGGACATTGCAGGTTGCGCCACTACGCCGGTGACGAAAGCTCATGTAGACGCTTCGATTGCGCTGGGCCACTCGGTGAATGTGACCGGAACGCCGACGTTGTTTATTAATGGCCGGAGTATTGGAAATGTAAGTCAGGTTCCGGCGGAGTCGCTCAAGGGGTTGGTGGATTTTGCGGCGAAGCAAGGGAAGTGAGAGGGCGGGCTTCGGCTCTCGGGCTTTGGCTGTAAATCTTAACTAAGAATTTCGCTCCGCGAAGGCAGGCGCGGCCTCGGGGCCGAAGCCGCTAGTTTTCCGTCACCCAAATCTCATCGGTGATTCGATTGCGATTGGCCACTACCCGCGGGGTAATTACGATGAGCAACTCGTCATTCTCGGTGGTGAGGGAATTGCTGACCATGGCTTGATTGAGGCCGGGAATTGCGCCCAGGCCGGGGATGCCGCTCATCGAGCGTGTATCGCTGCTGGTGATTTCTCCGGCCACAACGGCAGGCTCGCCATCTTGCAGGCGAATGCTGCCTTGGTATTCGCGGTTGGCGATTACGGGTACTCCGTTCGAGCTGTCTCCAGTGAGCGAGCGGACTTGCAGTTCCAGTTTCAGGCTGACCTCGGAGTTGCCGTTGATCACGGTTGTTGCCTTGAGATTCAATCCCAAATCTTCATAGCTGACTGAAGGGAACGGCGGAACATAGCTTTGATTGCCGAGTACCTGGGAAATCTGCGGCGAATTGTAAATGGGAGCGTAAGAAGCGTTCAGGATGGGGTAACGTTCTCCGACGTGGAAAGTGGCTTCTTTGCCTTGACCGGCGCGAAGAGTAACGCGGCTTAAGGCGCGCGACCAAGATTCGTTCAGAGAGAGCGCGGCGGCCAGTTGATCGAGGCTCAATCCGGAGAAGGTGAGTCCGTTCCCAAAGGTCGCAAGGGGCTGGCTGAATATGGAATTCGGCTGGCTTTGCAGCTGCGCGAGCAGGCCGGAAAGTCCCGAACTCCCGGCCGCGTTGATGCCGCCGGAAGAAATCAGTTGGTTGACCAGCGACTGAATGCTCTGTCCGCCTAAGGCAGCGAGCGCGGCTACCGGGATGTTGTAAAGATTGAAAGTGTCGGGAATGTGAACGCCAATGTTTCGAGTCAGGTCGTGGCTGATCTGGTAGACCTCGATTTCGAGCGAGACTTGCGGGCGCTCGCCGGTCAACTGCTGCAAAAGCGTGGTGCAGGCGCGCAGCGTGGCTTGGGGCGCGCGGACTTCCACGGTTCCACTTTGGCCAGGACTTATTTTCTGGAAATCGCAGATGTTGCGGAGCGAGGTGACCAGTTCGGTGGCCTCTTGGGGAGTGCTGGCTCCGGGCACGGCGAAGGTCAACAGCGACATGCGATCGAACTGCTTGTGATTTTCAGGAGTGTTTGCCGCGACCAAGAGTTGGTGGGTGTCGAGGGCTGTCCACATGGTTTTGCTGACGCGGCATGCCAGGTTGAGGGCAGTGAAGAAGTCAACGTCATCCACGTAGAAGCGAACGGTTTTGGCCTGGACTGAATCGTCAAACTGAGCGGCAACGCCGTAGGCTGAAGCCAGTTCGGTGAAGAGGCCGCGAACGTCGCCACGATAGTGAAATGTTGCCCGATCGGTTTTGGGCAGGAGATGGATTTCAGCGGAACCGGAGAGGATGGCTGGGAGGGCGCTGGAGTTTGCGGCGGTCTCATTCTGCAGCGCATCCGCTAGGCGACCCTGTATATAGTCATTGTCGGGATCGAGTTTAAGGGCGGCGCGGAACTCGGCTGCAGCGGGGTCGCGATGGCCGTCGGCTAACCAGGCGTCGCCGCGCTCGGTGTGCTGAAACACTAACTGCGACTTGGCCACTTCGCGTGCCGAAAAGAATTGCGTATCCCGCGGAACCAGGCGCGATGCTTCATCGAACTCCAGGAAGGCCTGGTCAAAATTTCTGCGGTCCTCCAATTTGAGTCCGCGAGAGTAGGCGTTGCGCGCTTGTTTCAGATCCCTCCTGGTGGGGATGCAACTGATGCCGCCGGGCACACCGTTGCCGCAGGAGATGATTGGGGTGTCGACGGCTTCCTCGCTGCCGGCGAACGAGGGGAGCGCCGCGAGTGCAGCGACGAGGCCGATCGCAAGGCTGAATTTCAGACAACGCATTCGAATGATTTTACCTTGCCGCGCAGCTTCCCGGAGAACGCCAGTAGTGCCGGGTACCTTTGGTTTCACCGGGGCGGAAGCGGTTGGAACGGGCGAGGTTAGAACGGGATCCCGGAGCTTTCTTGCGCCGGGGCGATCAACTTAGCATCAGCCGCTCAATGCCACGGGCCTTGCCCGTATTCTCGTCGCAATCAACGACCACGGCGCAGAGCCGGACATCGCCCGTGGCGGGCTCGAAGCGGACGGGCATGCCGTTCAGGAACTTGTTGACGACCAGTTCTTTTTTCACGCCGATGACGCCGTCGTAAGGACCAGTCATGCCGACGTCGGTGACGTAGGCAGTTCCTTTAGGGAGAACGCGTTCGTCTGCGGTGGGAACGTGGGTGTGCGTGCCAACTACGGCGGTGACCCGGCCATCGAGATACCAGCCGAGAGAAATCTTTTCGGAAGTGGCTTCGGCATGGAAATCCACGAAGATTATTTTGGCTTCGACTTTTTGCAAGAGTTGGTCGGCGGTGCGAAAAGGATCGTCGTTCGAAGCCATGAAGACGCGCCCCTGCAGGTTGATCACGGCGTACGGGATCTTTCCCTTTTGGCCTTGATACACGCCCCAGCCGGGCATATCCGCGGGGTAGTTTGCCGGGCGAAGGACACGGCGCGCCGGACTGTGGCCATTGCCCTCGACCATCTGAAAAAAATCGACGATCTCACGTTTGTCCCAGACGTGATTGCCGGTGGTGATGACGTCGATATTCAACTCGAAGAGTTCTTCGGCGAGCGCGGGAGTGATTCCGAAACCGGCGGCAGAATTTTCGCCGTTGGCGATGATGAGGTCGATGGCTTGATCGCGGACGATGCCGGGCAGACGGTCTTTTACGATGGTGCGGCCGGGGCGTCCGAAAATGTCGCCGATGAAGAGAATTCGCATGGGAAAGACAGAGTCCGATGGTAACACGCGGAGATTGCGCCGAGACCTTGCGAAGGGCTAGTTATTCGGTGCTTGGAGCGATCTCTGCGGTGCGCAGAAAGTCGTAGTTGCCTGCGGGATTCAATTGCAGATTATGCACGCGTTTGTTGTGGACGAGAACATTGTCGAGATACCAGAGATCGATGTAGGGGAGTTCGTTGGCGAGTATGAGTTGCAAGTCGGCGTAAGTTTTCTTGCGCGAGTTCCGGTCGACTTCGCGGCGAGCCTGATCGATTAATGCGTCGACTTTGGGATTCGAATAGCGGCCGCGGTTTGCGCCATTTGGGGGAAAGCGCGAGGAGTGAAAAACATAGAAGATGTCCGGATCCTGGTTGCCTCCGACCCAGCGCAAGCCGTACATCTGGAAGGCTCCGTGGATCACGTCGGCAAGAAAGGTTGCTGACTCAAAGCTGCGGATATCGAGTACGATGCCCACTTCGCGCAACTGTTGCTGTATTACGGCGACCATCAAACGGGTGCTTTCGGTGGTGGAAGTCTTCATGGTGATGTGGAAGCGCACGCCGTTGGATGCTGGGTAGCCAGCCGCGTCGAGCAGGGTTCGGGCTTTTTCGGGATCGTGATCGTAAGCGGGAACGTTTCCGTTGTAGGCCCAGCTTTGCGGAGGGAGTATGCTGCGCGCCGGTGCCGCCCACCCTCCCCAGAGATATTGGATCATGGGGCGGCGGTCGATGGCGTAGGCGATGGCTTGGCGGACACGCACATCCTTCAATATCGGATCGCGCAGGTTGAAGCCGAGATATTGTATTTCGGTGCCGGGGGCGTGTTCGACGGCGAGAAAGGGTTCGCGCTCCAGGGTGTGCACGGTGTCGGGCGTCAGAAAGTTGATGCTTAAGTCGCCAGTGCCTTTGCGGAGTTCGAGCGCCGCCGTGGTCGCATCCGGCACAACCGCGAAACGCACGCGAGCGAGTCTGGCCTTCCCGCCCCAGTAATCGTCATTGCGTTCGATGATGACTTCTTTGTCCGTTTCTGAGCTGACAAACTTAAACGGCCCGGAACCGACGGGGTGGCTGGCCATTTCACTCCCGCTGTCGAACGGCACGATGCCGATAGCGCCGTCGGAGATATTCCACAGCAGGGCGGCGTCTGGCTCTTTCATGTAAAAAACGACGGTGAAGTCATCCGGCGCATCGATGCGATCGACAAAGCGATATGTTGAGGTTTTGGCGCTGCGAATTTTTCCGGTAAGCAGGGAATCGAAAGTCCACTTCACATCGCGCGAAGTGAGCGGCCGGCCGTCATGGAACTTGACGCCGTGGTGCAGATGAAAAATGTAAGTCAGCGGATCGGGAATTTCCCAGCGTTCGGCGAGGCCAGGTGCAACGTCGAGATTGTCGCCCCGGGAGAGCAGGTCGTCAAAGATTAGATCGTCGATGCGCTCCGACTGCGCGTCGACTCCGACTCGCGGGTCAAGATTTGCGGGGCTCGATTCGATTAGCATTACTAGCGTATTGGGATCGGGCTTGCTGGAACAGGAGAGGACAGAAAGCGACAGAGCAAACGCGGTTGCGGCTGCGAAAGATGAACGGCGGCGCATCAGTGGCAGTCCACACACATTTGGTGCAGGGCGTTGACGGTTTTCCAGTTGCGCATGGTGGCCTCGACCGATAACACACGGTCCAGAGGGTGCTTCCACAGGCTGCTGCCGGATACTCCGTTCGGAAAGTAGAAATAAACTTCTTTGCCAGGACAGCAGGAACGGTCGGGTGCAAGCGTTAGTTCGGCCAACTTTTTTAGAGCTGCCGGGGTGGGGGCCTCAGACAGAAAGGCGACATGCAGCTTGTCGAGATCGATGCCAGGCTGGTTCAAGAAGGGATTGTTGGCGATCGTGTTTCCGATCTCGTCAGCAGTTCGCGAAATGACGGAAGCGGAAAAGCCGAAATCTCCAAGAATACAATTTTCAATTTTCCTGGAGAGCGCGACAAGGGAAATTTTGGCGGTCTTGAAGACCACGTTTCCGCTTTGGATGTAGGTTTTCACCTGTTCCAGTCCAAGGGCTTCGAAGGAAGAGCGGAGCTTGTCCATCTTTATTTGTTTGTTTCCGCCTACGTTAATTCCGCGGAGCATGGCTACGTAAATCGGCATAAATTCGATAGTCGGCTATTTAAGGATACGAGATTTTACCGAGGACTGCTGAGCGTTTTGCGCCCGTTGCCGAAGGCACGTTGGAGGCGTGCCGATGCCAGGTTTCGTGCGCCAGGATGGCGAACGCCACAGCTTCTTTCGCCGCCGAGGGCAGGCCGAATTCGTCGGAGAATCGAAGCTGCAATCCGATGGGGGCGAGCTCGTCGGTCAACATCGTTACCAGGGTAGAGTTTTTCGCGCCTCCTCCGGAAAGAATCATCTCCTGAAAGTGGCGCTTTCGTGCGGAGTTTTTGATGGTATAGCGCTGAATCGCCTCGGCGATCGCCTTTGCCGTTAGTGCTGTGGCAGTGGCGACAGCATCTTGTTTGCGGCAGCGTCCGCAGCTTCGCAAGAATTCGCGAACAAACTCTCGGCCGAATTCTTCGCGGCCCGCCGTCTTGGGAGGAGCTTTGCGAAAAAAGTCGCGATGCAACATTTGGTGGATGACTTTCTCCAGCACTTTCCCGGAGGCGGCGATCCTGCCTCCGCGATCGAACGGCTGGCGGAATAGCTTGTCGGTGACAGCATCGATCACCATGTTGCCGGGGCCGGTATCGAAGGCTACCAGTTCGCGCGGAGTCGCGCCCGCGGGGATTGCGGTGAGATTTGCGATGCCGCCGATGTTTTGCACGATTCTTCCTACATGCGAATCGCGGAAAAGCATGTAGTCGAGAAACGGAACCAGGGGCGCGCCCTTGCCGCCGGCCGCCATGTCTGCGGGGCGGAAATCTGAAACCACAGGCGCGGCGACTCTGGCCGCGATGATCGCAGCTTCGCCGGTCTGCCACGTGGCTGCGATTTTGCGGCCGAGAAAACGCGCCGGCTCGCCTTGGTGATAGAGGGTTTGCCCGTGGCAGCCGACGAGATCAGCCTTCACGCGGAACTGCCGCTCCGTAGCCAGAACGGCATCGGAATACAGCTCGCCAAGGAGAAAATTCAGGCGTGCCAAGCCGGCTACGCTGGCTCGGGAAGCGTTCATGGCGGCGAGCACGGCTGCTCGAACTTTTTTCGGGTAGGAGTATTCCGCGTGGCCGATTAACTCGAGGGTAGTATGAACAAGGCTCGCGCGGGCGACTCCTCCGGGCGAGTCGGAAGCCTCAGAGTCTCGGGGTGAGCCTTGCGGGCGCATGCACAGCACGGCCACATTTATGCCGTCGGCGGAGGTTCCACTCATCACTCCGGCGACGATCATGCCTTTCTTTTTCATGCTCACGGTCATGGTCGCTGGCGCCGCACATTTTTATGTCGATTATTTTTGTTTCGATCCGTTTCCGCGCGGGCTAGAGCTTCCAGGCGCACCTGCTCGCCGAATTCCCACAGCTTGCGCGAAAGTTTTTCGACGGTTGGTTCAGAGGGCGGTTTCGTGATGCGCAAAATCTTCGCCGACTTCTTTTTGAAGGTGAGAACGCGCCGCACCGATTCGGCGACTTGCTTGGCGAACTTCGGATTACTCTCAACCGTGTGCACCAGCGTTTCGTAGGCCTGAGTGATGTAATCTTCACGGTGGCAGATCAAACAAAGATCTCCACCAGCGCGAATGTGTGCGACGGCGGCTTCGCCCACCGGAGCTGCCGACAGCACTCCTCCCATTTCCAGATCATCTGATACGACCAGCTTGCGGTAGCCGATACGCTTGCGCAGGATGTCGGTGATCCAGACTTTTGAGAGCGATGCAGGGGCGCGATCGTGAGTGACTTGGGGATAGGCCGCATGGGAGATCATGACGAGCGGCAGGGAAGCGCGGAGCAGGCGGTAGGGCAGCAGATCCTCAGCCAGGAGATTTTTCAGCGGCTTCTCAATTACCGGGAGTTCGTGATGGCTGTCGAGCTTGCCTTCGCCGAGGCCGGGGAAGTGTTTGCCGCATCCCAGAACGCTGGCGGTACGCAGGCCTGCGAGGAATTCGCGGGCATAGGAAACTGTTTCGCGAGGCTTGGCCGAGACGGTTCGCGAACTCATTACGCTGCGTGAGGATTCGAACGCGAGATCGAGAACGGGCGCGAAGTCGAGGTTGAATCCGAGGGTGCGGCAGTTTTCTCCCAGCAGTTGGCCGTGCTTGCGGAAAAGTTTGCGATCGCCGGTGGCGAAGACATCGGCGGGGGATGGCGAGGGGCCGAGCACGTCGCGAAAGCGGTCCACGCGGCCGCCTTCTAGATCGACGCAGGTAAACAGCGGAGTGGAAACGCATTTCTGGCAATCGTGCAGCAAGCGCCAGGTCTGCTCGGGGGTTTTTATGTTGCGCGCGAAGAGGATTACGCCGGCGGGCTGGAGGCGAGTGAGCAGGGAAGTGAGACGCGGCGTCATCTCTGTGGCGTCCAAGCCGACGATGAGGAGTTGGCCGA
>PKVZ01000178.1:12390-12574 GCA_003131635.1 Acidobacteriaceae bacterium | reverse complement strand
CGGAACGGAAGCCCTCCAGATCTAGGGTCACAAACTTAAAGCCCAGCGCTTTGAAAATACCGGCGAACTGCGCAGCCATTGCCGGATCGACAGCCCGCGGCAATTCTTCGCGTGCGATTTCAATGCGAACAATCTCTCCATGATGCCGGACGCGGAACTGGTGGAAACCCAGGGCGCGAACCTC
>PKVZ01000178.1:6386-12365 GCA_003131635.1 Acidobacteriaceae bacterium | reverse complement strand
AAAGGCAGGCGGAAGCGGGCTTGTCCCAGATTCGCATCCCGGCCGCACGCGCCAGAGCGCGGATATCGTCTTTGGTGAGTCCGGCATCGAGCAGCGGCGCAACCACGTGGTGATTGGCCGCAGCCTTCTGGCCGGGACGGAAATCGCCTTGGTCGTCCAGGTTGACGCCATACGCGATGGCTTCGAAGCCGCGAGCCTGCCGCAGTTTTTCCATCAGCGTGAAGAGTTCATCTTTGCAAAAGAAGCAGCGCTGCGAATCATTGCGCACGTATTCCGGGCGCTCAAGTTCAGAGGTTGCGACCACTTCCAGCGGGATGCCTTGCTCGTTGGCAAAGGCTACTGCATCGGAGAGTTGAGTGCGCGCCAGGCTGGGAGAGTCCGCGATGATCGCCAGCATTTTGTCGCCCAAGACTTGATGAGCAGCCCACGCCAAGTAAGCGGAATCGACGCCGCCGGAGTAGGCGACCAGGGTCCGTCCCAGCTTTTTCAGGGTCGCGTCCAGCTGAACGCTCTTGGATTCAAGTTCGATGGTAGCGGCGAACATAGGCGTTATGTTAGCAGGCTTAGATGCTTTTGCCTCACACTGCGGCGGCCAAAATCCGTCAGTACAGGCTCTCCTGGTGCCGCAAACTGCCGAAGCTACCGATGTTTGCCAGAGTGAACGTAAAACGGAAAAGATTTTCGTTGCGTACATTGGCAATGGTGTAGCTGCGGTACTCGAGCGTCATGCCACAGCAATCCCAGTTGTAGGTGGCCTGTGTGCTGACGAATTGCAGCTTGCTGACCTCGGCGTCAAAGCCAAAACTGCCGGCGCCGCTGAATCCGTGCTTGTTTGGGCTACCGTATCCTAAAGCGGCCCGGAATTGATTGAAGACGGCTGGCTGGGCAGCGGTCGATGTAGCTGTCTGCGTGGGAATTTGCAGGAACGCATCGCCACCGCCCATGGTTACCTGGCCAATGTGGTAGTTGACCAACACGGTGTTGGCGTTGGTGCGATTACTTTGAAAGTCGTAGTCCATGTCCCACTCCGCGTCGGTACGCGAGCTGGTTTCCACGCGCAATCGCGAAACCAGTGGGGAGAGATGGCGAGGTTCGGTGAGAAAGGCAATTCCGGTGAGGTCGGCGGTGGTGGTGAATACGTTGCGCTGACCAGCAATCAATGCCCCGCCGAATGTGGGATCAAGGAAGTACTTCTGCTCCAGTTCCCAGGTTACGACCTCGCGCACCTGCGGCCCGGGCTGACACGCTGGACCCGCCAGCGGATTCGTGTGTTGCCACGGAATCGCCGACTCCGGCGCTGCGCCGCCCACCGTGAGAGCGGACATAATTTTGCTGCAATCTTCCGGCTGATTCGCCGGACGCTTGGCATAGAGGCGGGTCACGAAGCCGTATTCGACTTCGTGCGTGTCCGTGAGGATGTCGCGATCATCGAATTTAAGGATGTTTCCGAAGTTGTTTACTCCGGTTACAAAGCGGTAAACGGCGCGTGGCTCGATGACGTGCTTCCATTTCCTGCCCAGGAATTGCTTGTCGAACACACGCTCAAGAGCCGGCGGACGTAATTCCACGGATGCATCCAGGGCGTGGCGGTCAATCGGATCGCTTGTGGCTTGTCCGGGGTTCTGTCCGATCTCTCCGACGAGCCGTTCCGTGTAATAAGTCTCGTGCAACGTCAGATCCGGACGCAGAGACCATCCTCGAAACAAGAGCGGTACAGAGATTTCGGGGTTCAAGTCGAAGCGTCCCAGGAGATTTGCCGTGCGGAAAGGGGGCGTGCATGATTGCAACAGGCCTACCGTGGAACACTGCTCGGGCTCACTGCGCGAAAGCCCCGCCGCGGAGGCATCGAAGGACCAATAGAATGGTGAGTGCCAGACCGGCCGGTCCACGCCGGAAAAATCGAAACTGGGGGCGTGCAAAATCGTGATCACCTGCCCCGGCGTGGTGCTAAGAAAATTCTGATAACGTTCCGTAAATCCGTTTAGGCTGAATCCATTGCTCGACTTGGAAAGAAACGCCTGCGACTTCACTTCCGAATACACCGCCTGGCTGAAGACCTCGTTGAAGGCCAGCCGGAACAGGAAAGAACTTAAATAGTCGATGTTGGCGACACCACGATAGCCGTCCAAAGTTCCAGCCGCGTTGAGCCGAGCGTTTTCGCCGCCTTCCTTGAGGGGAGGCGTGCCGATGCCACGGTCAATGACTCCAAAATAATTCAAGTCGACATAGGATGTTTCGCTGGGACGGACGCGAAACTCTCCGCGTTGCGACCAGCCGCGCAGCGAGAAATATTCCGCGCCCACGGTGGCGTCCATCATGCGGTTGATGGCCCAGTAATAGGCCTCGCCCAGAATATTGCCCTTGGTGGAAGAACGGCCCGCCGAGGGCATCAGGAAGCCGGACTGGCGGGACTCCTTCTCCACGGGATGGGTGACGTAGGGAAACCAGAGAATGGGGATGCCGTGCAAGTCGAAGGTGCTGCGGTAGATTTTGGCGTTGCCGCCCACGTCGACCTCCACCTTGCGCGCGTCAAACAGCCAGTTCGGACGCGGCAACTCGCAGGTGGTGATTGTGCCCTCGTACACCAGGTAGTGATCGGGTGTGGGTTTCTCCACCAGCTTGCCGGTGAATGCGAAGGGAGCGGTGGAAGTGAGAATGGGCCGGTTGGCACGGTAGCGCATGCCGGTGGTTCCGGTGACGTCGTAAAATTTGCCGGTTTCCAGCGCAAAGTTGTAAGTGCCGTGAGAGGCGCGAATGTGATCGTCGTTGGGACCGCCATCGAGGGCGAAATGTCCGCTGGCGGTGACTTCGTTGGTGTCAGAGTTGAAGGTAGCTTCGTCAGCCCGCAGAACATAAGTTTCGTAATAGATTTCCACCGCGCCGTGCAGCTTGTAAACAACGCCTTCTCTCTCCTGCTGGATGGCACAGGCGGTTGGACGATTGGACTGTTCGGCGAATGCGCGAGCGCAAGGTGTGGCCGGAGCAGTCGCCGATTTTTCCGACGACGCTTCGCCATGAGGCTTGGCAGAAGAGACATCCGCAGGCAGCAACTGGCTGGTAACTAACGGCGGAGCGAGAAGCAGGTGACAAAGCAGCGCCGCCGTGATAAGGAATCTGTGGCGAAGAGTCATCGGAAGCAGATCATTGGAACGCCATCATCCGGTAGCGCACGAAGAAGCGCTCGGACGCCTCTAGCGGCAGCAGTCGTGGTGAACTTAGCACGGCAGCGCCTCATGAGGCAAAGGTGTTCGATGGGTTGGATTCCGGCGTGGTCTTCGCGGTTACCTGGCCGGCTGCGACTTCTGTGTTCTCATAAGACTTACTCATGCCTTGTCCGCTTTGTGGTGATATTTGCGAGTGCGCTTCCGGCGCGGGTTCCGATGCCGAGCTTTTGCCGGCAAGGCTGGAAATCCAGGGTATGGACGAGCCGAGCCTGCAGTCACCGGCTGAAAGTGCTTCCTCCGCGGGAGACAATCAGCCAGCTCCGGAGGATTCCGCCGCCTGGCGGCAGGAAGTCGCTGCCCGGCTGAATCGATATCAGTCCCGGCGCAAACCACGGCCCCCGCGCTATCCCTCGCTACGCTTGCGCTTTGAGGAGGACGAGGCAACTCGTGGGCGACCGGAGTCTTCGGTTTTCCCGCAGGCGCCTGCCTCGAACCAGGCTTTGGCCCTGGACGAGTTCCGTGAGTCGGTTCCAGTCTCTGGGCCGTTGCACGCGCCCGAGACTCATTCCGCTCCCGACGCCACAGCAATTTCTCACGGAGAGGAAGTTCCGGTCCAGGCGGCGACTGCCTCTGCCCAGCCCCGGGCGACAGCCACCGTTACAGCAAAGATTATTGAGTTCCCGCGCTCCTGGACGCCCCCCCTGCCCGCGCTTGACGAATTGGCCGAGCCGGTGATTGATCGTCCGCGCATTCTGGAAGTCCCGGAAGCAGTCCCGGCGCCGCCGGCCTTGGGTGGAATCACGATCGAGCCCGAGCCGCAACCCGAGTTGGAGAAGCGTCCGGGCATCGATATACCCCTGCAGAGTGCGCCCCTGGAGCGGCGACTGCTCTCCGCCCTCATTGACGATGCGATCATCGCGGCGGCCTGCGCGATTTTCGGTTTCATTTTCTGGAAGTTGACCGCCATTCGTCCGCCGCGCTTGCAGATTATCGGCGTTCTCGCGGGTCTGGGCTTCGTGCTCTGGGCGGTTTACCAATACCTGCTGGTGGTCTACGCGGGGACAACTCCCGGCCTACGCCTGGCGGGATTGGAACTGCTCCGCTTCGATGAACGGCGGGCATCGCGTCGGCTGCGCCGCTGGCGCGTCCTGGCATCCTTTCTTTCGGCCGTCTCGCTCGGCATGGGATATGTCTGGGTTTTCCTGGACGAAGACTCGCTGTGCTGGCACGACAGGATTACCCACACGTACCTCGCGCCGAAGAGGCGTGAGGCCGTTTCCAACAAATAACTGCGAGTCCCTCAGTGGTTCCCGCGAGGTCGGTACAGCCCAAAGGACAAGACCGAGAGGGCCGGGGCGCGCTCGAACCGCGTTGCCTGTGCTATCTTCAGAGTTTGTTCCTATCGCAGTCGGCATTCCTCTGAAGCATGGCTACTTCCGTTGGGGGTTCCAAACCGGCCATAAGGGTCTTCGTCGCCACCACGGTGATGTTGACCTTCATCTCTTTCTGGCGGGCTTCTGCCATCGTTCTCTCCGATCTCGCATCTTCCGCTTACTATGCCGGCGGTGATGCCGAGAAGGTCATCGGCAAAAGCGCTCCCTGGTTCATTCTTGGGGTCATGTTGTTCAGTTATGCGGTGCGGGCTCTCTACATTGAATCAAGCAGTATGTTCGTTCGTGGCGGCGTCTATCGCGTGGTCAAAGAAGCGATGGGCGGAACGCTGGCCAAGTTTTCGGTCTCGGCGTTGCTGTTCGACTACGTGCTGACCGGTCCCATCAGCGCCGTATCCGCCGGCCAATATCTGGCAGGGTTTATCAAGGACATGGGCGTGTACATGCACCGCCCGCTGCATTTCTCCGACGACCACTTTGCCGCCGGGCTGGCCGTTATCGTGGTGTCCTATTTCTGGTGGAAGAATACGCAGGGCATGCACGAGTCCAGCCAGAAAGCCTTGCAGATCATGGTGATCACCACGGTGATGGTGGTCATTCTGCTGATCTGGTGCACCATTACCGTTTTGCGCGCCCCCATTCAACTGCCGCCCAACCCGCTTCATCCCGGCGTCATTCCGCTGAACAAGGAATCGCTAGGCTGGCTGAACGGAACCTTTTTCGGGCACATCACCTGGATCATCCTTTTCGTCGGCTTCGGGCACTCGGTGCTGGCAATGAGCGGCGAGGAGACTTTGGCGCAGGTCAACCGCGAGATCGAACATCCCAAGCTGAAGAATCTGGAGAAGACGGGGCTGGTCATCTTCATTTACAGCCTGCTGTTTACTTCGCTGGTCTCGTTTTTCGCCGTGATGATTATTCCCGACAAAGTCCGGCCGGACTACTTTGCCAACCTGATCGGCGGAATCGCCATGTATCTGGCTGGGCCGGAGAGCCTGAAGCTGCTCTTTCACGCTTTTGTGGTGCTGGTGGGCGTGCTGATTCTGGCAGGGGCGCAGAACACTTCCATCGTGGGCGCCAATGGCGTTCTGAATCGCGTGGCGGAAGACGGAGTGCTCACCAGTTGGTTCCAGAAGCCGCACAACCGCTACGGGACGAGTTACCGCATCATCAACTTGATCGTGGGGCTCCAACTGCTCACGATCGTATTGAGCCTGGGAAACGTGTATGTGTTGGCCGCGCTCTACGCTTTTGGCGTGATCTGGAGCTTCGCCATGAAGTCCATCGCCGTGCTGGTGCTGCGCTTTACCGAACCGGGGAATCGGGCGTGGAAAGTGCCGGGAAATCTGCACATTGGCAAAACCGAGTTTCCGGTGGGATTGATCCTGATTTCGGCAGTGCTGCTGATTACGGCGGTCGTTAAT
>PKVZ01000178.1:265-6374 GCA_003131635.1 Acidobacteriaceae bacterium | reverse complement strand
CGGGTCTACGGCAACCAGGAGTTGGGCAGCGGAGCCATGGGCGTGCGCCCGGGGAATATTCTGGTCGCGGTGCGCGATCCCCGCAATCTCTACTACTTACGCCAGGTGCTGGCTCACACCAATACCGGCAAGCAGGATGTAGTCGTGATGAGCGCGCGGCTTTACCACCGCGAGCATAGTTTCAGCGGCAGCGCCGTGCTTGAGGCCAGCCAGGTGTTTGACCACTACGAGCAGGAACTATTTACTGCCGCCGTGGCCGTCGCCGAGAAAGAGGGAAAGCCGATTTCGCTGCTGGTAGTGCCGGCGACGGACGTATTCGAAGCCATCATGGTGACCGCGCAGCGGCTGGATTCCACGCGGGTCATCTGCGGGCTCTCGAACAAACTGACGGCCGATGAGCAAGCCAAGCTCACGGGTGACGCCTGGGAGCGCATGCCGGAGCCGCGTCCCCGGCTGACTTTGGAAGTCTGCGCTCCCGACGGAACGGTGCGCGAGTTTGCGCTTGGTCCGCACAATCCGCGGCTGCGACCGCAGGACGTCGAACTCATGCACAAGCTGTGGCTCGATATCACGACGGATCCCAAGTACGCCGGGGCACACCACTACCACATCGTGGCGCTGGCTTTGGAGGAATTGCAGCGGGAACTTAGTACGGAACAGCGGGCCGAGTTATTGCAAAAACTGCAGGAAGAGATGCAGCGCTCTAAGCCTAATTAAGCGTCAAGGCCGCTCGTCGTTAAGATCCGGACGTCCGCCAATGCGGTAAAAACTGAGTGTGCTGTTTCCTTGCACTAATTTGCGGACTCTTCGCAGAGAGCCGAATTCAGCGCCTGGATCGAACTTCTTTTCGTGTTCCGCGATCACCAGCGACATTGCCCATACCAGCGACGAATCGGCCAATGCCAAAAGGGTGCGTTCGTAGGCATCTTGCATCCGATAAGGTGGATCGAGAAACACAATGTCGGCGGTGACGTGTTCGCGCTGCAGTCGCCACAGGATCCCAGCCAGATCGTCGCGCAGAATTCTGAATCCATCCGCGATTTTCAGGTTCTGCAGGTTCTGCTCGATCACCTTCGTGGCAGGAGCCGAGGTTTCTACGAAAAAGACTTGCTGGGCTCCGCGGCTCAGCGCTTCGATCCCCACTGCTCCCGTGCCGGCAAACAAATCCAGCCATACTGTACCCTCGAGCGCAGTGGGATTGCCAGACGTGAGCACGTTAAACAGCGTCTCGCGCAAGCGATCGGAAGTAGGACGGATATCCTTCCCGTGCAATGAGCGCAGGGGATGCCCGCGATATTTGCCGGCGATGACGCGCATGGCTCTGAACCTTCGAGTACCGAGCCCAATATATCTGACCATGTAAAATAACTGTAGTAGCCAAAAGCCTATGAGAAGTTTTTCGGTTCACGTCGGGCGGCTGTTCGGGGTGGAAGTTCGCCTCCACCTGACGTTCCTGATCCTGCCATTATTTGTTTTCTGGACGGAATACAGCGTGCATCCCTCGGCCAACGGGCCGCGGGACCTGGCGCTGGTGGGAATCGTGCTGGCCTGCGTGATAGCTCATGAAGTCGGGCACATGCTCGTAGCCTGGCGCGCGGGATTGATTCCCAAGGCGGTGATTCTTTTGCCGCTCAGCGGCGTAACCGTGTTTGACGAATCGCGCGTGGAAGCGCCGCAATCCGCGGCGGCAGCCTGGAAGCGCGAGTTGCGCATCGCGCTCACTGGTCCTCTGGTGAACGTGGCGTTCGCACTGGTTGCGGCCGGAGTGATCTACGCCACCGTTCCTGGCGTCAACCTGTGGCACTGGCCTTTCTTGCAATCGGCCAACCTGCCGCGCAGCCTGGTGTGGGCCAATCTTTACCTGGCGGGTTTGAATCTGCTGCCCGCATATCCTCTGGATGGAGGCCGCATCTTGCGGGCCTACTTCGCGCGGAGTATCGATCCCGCGCTGGCCACCCGCCGGGCCGTCTCGATCAGCCACGCGCTGGCAATGGTCCTGATGGTGGCGGGTTTGTTCAGCAATACCTGGCTCACCATGGTCGGTGTGATTATCTTTTCGGCGGCGCAACTGGAAGAACGCGCCGTCATTTTCCAATCGGTCCTGGATAATGTGCGGCTGGAAGAAGTGATGCTCACCGACTTCTCGACCCTCTCGCCAGCGGATACGCTCGAAGACGCCCTGGACAAAGCCGTACATTCCCTGCAGGATGATTTCCCTGTGGTTCGCGGCAGCGATATGGTGGGCGTGATTTCCCGGCAGCGCATTCTGGAGGCCCTGCGTGCGGAAGGCAACGGATACGTTCAGGCCGTGATGAGCAAGCTTTTCGAGGTTTCCATGCGGCAGGAATCGCTGGCCTCGGCCTTTCGCAAACTTACCGCGCGCAATCTCAGCATCATTCCAGTGGTGGAAGATGAGCGCTTGGTGGGCATTGTCACGTTGCAGAATTTAATGCACTCGATGGCTCTCCTCGCGGAAGGACGCAAGTTGCGGCGGGACAGCGCGGAATCGTGAGTTTTAGCGCGGCGCGAAAGCGCGCGCGGCTCTAGCCGGCTTAGAACAACTGCACAGCTTTAGCCTGCCGAACCGCAGGAATCTCCTCGAGCTTTCTCAACACATCGTCCGGAACCCGGCCATCCACGTGGACGACGGCGATGGCTTCGCGCGGCTCCGAAGCCGCTCCATCGTTCCGGCGTCCTAACGAAAAGTTCGCGATATTGATTTCATTCTCGCCGAGGATTGTGCCCACCTTGCCGATCACGCCCGGAACGTCGCGATTCCGCAGGTAGATCAGATCGCGCTCCAGCGGCGCTTCTACATCAATGTCATCGATGTGTAGCATGCGCGGCGCGGTGCCGTGGAGAACCGCACCCTTCACCATGTGCTCTTCGGTTGAACTTTTCAGAAAAACGGAAAGTACGCTCCCGGCGCCACCGGTGGAAGCTTTCGCCTTATGCGACTCGTGGATGCGAAGTCCGCGAAGATCCGCAAGGGAAGCCGCGTTGACCAGGTTTGCCTTCTCATCGAGTGCCTGGTTGAGGATGCCCTTGATGGCCGCATTGCGAATCAGTTCCGTCTTCCACTCGGCGATATGGCCGCTGTAGCGCAATGAAATTTCTTCGATCGATCCTGCGGAGATCTGCGCCAGAAAGGCTCCCATACGTTCCGCCAGCACGATGTAGGGCTGCATCTCGGCGTACTCCTCCGCGGAAACCGAGGGAACGTTCACTGCATTTTGAATGACCCCATGTTTCAGATATTCGCGCACCTGCTGGGCAATCTGCACGCCCACGGCTTCCTGAGCCTCCTGCGTGGAACCGCCGATATGCGGCGTTAAGATGACATTCTCCATCGTCTGTAACGGTGAGTTTTTCAGAGGCTCCTGGTTGAAAACATCGAGCGCCGCTGCCGCCACGTGACGTTGTTTTAGCGCCTCCACCAGATCGGCCTCGTTCACCAGTTCGCCGCGGGCGCAGTTCACCAGGCGGACGCCTTTTTTCATCTTTCCAATTGCGGCCGCGTTGATCATGCCGGTGGTCTGTGGCGTAAGGCCGACGTGCAGGGTGATGTAATCCGCCGCGGCATAAAGTTCGTCGAGGCTGGTGCAGCGAATTCCGAGATCCTTAGCCACGGCTATGGAGACAAAAGGATCGTGGGCCACCAACTCCATTCCAAAGACACGGGCCCGGCGCGCTACCTCCAGGCCAATGCGGCCAAGGCCGGCAATTCCCAGGGTCTTGCCTCGGAGCTCCGTTCCCTGCAGCGATTTCTTTTCCCACTTGCCGGCATGCATGAGGGCATCCGCGCGGCATAGATGACGAGCCATGGCCAGCATCATGCCGAGCGCTTGTTCCGCCACCGCCACCGCATTTGCCCCGGGAGTGTTCATTACCGCGATGCCCTGGCGCGTGGCCGCATCCAGATCGATGTTGTCCACGCCCACGCCGGCACGGCCAATCACGCGCAGTTTCTTGGCATGCGCCAGCAGTGCCGCATCGGCCTGCACTGCCGAGCGCACGATCAGTGCGTCGGCGGACTCCAGTTCTGTAGTAAGCTTGCCCTCGACCCGGTCCGACGTAAGAACCACCCAGCCGGGTTCTCGAAGCTGGTCAACCGCTGACGCGGAGATCTTTTCCGCTATGACAATTTTCACGGATGCGCTCACCCTTTCCTACGACACTTCTTATGAGTTCAATAGCGAGACCGGCCACCCACGCCTCGCGACAAGACATTGACATACATTTGACGCCGCGCTGACACGCGTGCGTCGCTGCCTTCATAGACTGCACACATGGGCCAACGCCCCCGGAGGAACAGTTATGAAGACATTGTCAACCGCTTTACTAGCCGCACTCATCGCTCTCACGCTGGCGTGCGGCTATAGTTCGCCAGCGTCCACTCCCGCAGTAGCAGGGTCGATGCCAAGCATCGCCGAGCTTGCTCCCGACAACACGAATTCAGGCGGCACTGCGTTTGTGCTGACCGTCAACGGCAGCGACTTTTCGAGCAAGGCGACCATCAATTGGAACGGCACGGCGCAAACCACAACCTATGTGAGTGCGAGCCAGCTTACTGCCACGATCGCCGCTTCGGATATTGCAACCCCGGCCACCGTGCCGATTACTGTAACCAACCCGGCTACGAGCGGCACGGGCGTTTACGGCAGCGGCGGCACCCTGGCGGAGACTTCGAGTGCGATGAACTTTACAGTCAACTAGGCTGAGGGCCGCGGTTCGCGGTCCTCAAGCCTCCACCAATTGCGGATGACTGGAGAGCCCGCGGGCATACACTTCCTGGGCCGCCCTTAAGGCTGCGCCGTATGCGGCAGTTTTCCCGGTGACGCGGGCGAGAACGTGTTCGAGGGCGCCCAGAATGCCGATAGTGTCCAGGTAATCGTAGTAGCCGATGTGAGCGATGCGGAAGAGCTGGCCTTTCATCTCGCTTTGGCCATTGGCGACCACCGCATCGAACGACTCGCGGAATTCTTTCACGATTTTGCCGGAATCAATTCCGTCGGGCGAACATATCGCAGTCAATGCTGCCGCGGGCGAGGCCGCGTACAACTTTAGGCCCAGGGCCTGAGCTCCCGCCCGGGTCATCCCTGCACACAGTTCGGCGTTGTCGACCAGTACTTCGCGCCCCTTGGCTAAGTCGCCGTTGCCCATCTCCCGGATAAACTCCAGCGCGGCTCCCAGCGCCGCGAACAGCGAGGTCGCCGGTGTGTAGGACGATTCGCCTTTCGCCGCCGATTTTCGTTCCTTGCGCAGATCGAAGTAGTATCGCGGAGAAGTCGTCTCATCCATCCGCTTCCACGAGCGCTCGCTCACGGCACAGTATGCCAAGCCAGGCGGAATCATCAGCGCCTTCTGCGAACCGCCGATAATCACATCCACGCCCCAGCCATCCACGTCGAGGTGCGTGGTGCCGAGGCCAGTGATGGCATCGACGATCAGGAGCGTGTCATCGTGTTCGCGAACAATCTTTGCGATGCTTCGAATGTCGTGCCGTGCGCCGGTGGAACTCTCGGTCGCCTGCACAAAGACTGCGCGCACCTCGGACGTAAGCTTCGCGCGAATGTCATTCAGCGCGAACGTTGTGCCATAAGGCTTGGAGAGCACGTCTACGTTGCAGCCGAAAGCCTTGGCCAGGCCGGTCCAGCGCTCGCCGAACTTTCCCGCGGTGAGTACCAGAACCTTGTCGCCCGGCGAGGTAAGGTTCGAGACCGAGGCCTCCATCACGCCCGTGCCCGAACAAGCCAGCACCAGCACATCGTTTTTCGTGCCGATGAAGTCTTTCATGTCGGTGAGGACACGCTGGAACAGCGCGCGGAAGTCGGCGGTGCGATGGTGCGCCGTGAAGGACGCCATGGCAGTTTGCGCCGCCGGCAGCAACGGCGTTGGTCCGGGAGTAAAAAGACGGTTCTTGCGCAGCATAGTGAATTCCCTTAGGGGTGGAGTAATTTACCAGTCTACTGGAATGGCGCTCTGCTGTGCGTGATTCCCGTCACAGTACCAGCCCGTGCTCTCGCACCGTCTATAATTTCTGCATGAGCCTAATTGAACAGATTCAGCAAGACATCACTGCCGCTATGAAGGCACGCGAGGAGCAACG
>PKVZ01000178.1:0-231 GCA_003131635.1 Acidobacteriaceae bacterium | reverse complement strand
GACAAAGAAGCCGCCGAGATCGTGGTGATCGAAAGCTATCTGCCGAAAGCCGCCGGCGAGGATGAAATTGCCGCCGGCGTAAAAGCCGTGATCGCCGAGATGGGCTCTCCTACCATGAAAGACATGGGCGCAGTGATGAAGAATGCCATGGCGCGGTTTTCCGGTGCTGGCATGCGGGTGGATGGGAAGGTGGTTAGCGAGGCGGTGAAGCGGGAACTGGCGGGGAAGTAG
>PKVZ01000081.1:14124-30998 GCA_003131635.1 Acidobacteriaceae bacterium | reverse complement strand
CTTGCTGGTGCTATCAGCGACTGCCGTTTCTGCGCACTGCACGCAGCCGCGACCTCTTCCTCTCGATTCTGGAACAGACCGTGAGCGCTATCGCTTCGTCCGCAAGAGGAAACTGGGGGAATTGGGGCCGTCGGCGGCATCTCTCCCACTTCTCGCAAAAGACGCGAGAAATGGGGCACCCACTGAGTTGCTGATGTCGGCGAGATCGAAGCCGTGACCTACCGCCTCGGCGTGATCAACCTACATGCGCACGCATTTCCGTGTCCCGCCCTTCGCAAAGTACGCGAAGAACGGGGCATCCGCTGTGTTTTTGTTGATGCCAGCGAGATCGAAAGCGAGGGCTAGCCGCCTTCTACGCGTGGCAATCAAAGGACAGCGGGCGAGGGCGCCCGCTCCACACGGCGCATGTGATGTGGTGGTGTATCCCTGGGGAACTAGGTGATGTGCTGTATTGATGGGGGCGGAAAGGCGCTGTTACGGTTAAGGCTTATCGCGGGTTCGGTTCGCGGAATGGTGATTTGGGAGCGTGTTATGAAAATTCTTATGAAGAGCTCTTTGTTGCTGACGCCGGTTTTGTTGGCGGGGACGATTTTTGCGCAGAGTAGTGGCGCGCCGCTTTATCCGGCCGATCCGCATCCGGCGCAGGTGCCGAACACGGGGCAGGATCAGGCTCCGACGGAGATGAATCAGGGTACGGGGCAGAACGAGCCGGGGCAGACGCAGCCTGGGCAGAACCTGCCGAACGACATGCCGGTGTTCCGGGTGACGGTTTCGGAGCGGACGACGAAGGCGGTGAATTACCGGAACCGGGGCGGGTCGACGGAGGTGGATTTTCGCGGAACGGATTTGATGCCGGCGGTGGGCGGGCACGCGAAGGTTGAGGGCAAGGGCGGGCGGTTGACGGTTAATGCGGAGTTCACGCATCTGGATCCGGCGCGGACGTTTGGGGGACAGTATCTTACTTATGTGTTGTGGGCGATTACGCCGGAGGGGCGGGCGGTGAATCTGGGGGAAGTACTGCCGGGGGGGAATGGAAAAGACAAGCTGGATGTGACGACCGATCTGCAGGCGTTTGGCATGATCGTGACGGCGGAGCCTTATTTTTCGGTGACGCATCCGAGCAATAAGGTGATTGCGGAAAATGTTGTGAAGCAGGGGACGAAGGGATTTGAAGAGCGGATCGATGCGAAGTTCGATGTGCTGGAGGGGCAGCAGTACACGATCGATATTCCGGTGGATCAGTTGCCCTCGAGCCGGGCGAATGAGAAGGTTCCGCTGGATTTGCTGGAGGCGCGGAATGCGGTGGTGATTGCGAAGGCGGCGGGGGCGCAGCAGTACGCTCCGGATAGTTTGACGAAGGCGGAAGACATGCTGCAGAGGGCGGAGGATTATTACCAGCGNNCGGCGGGCGCACGAAGAGGCGCAGGCGAAGGCTGAGGCGGATGCGGCGGCGGCGCAGGCGGCGGCGGCGCAGTCGCAAGCGCAGTCGGAGGAAGATGCGCGGCGGAGAGCGGATGCGGAAGCGGCGCAGGCAGCGGCGCAACAGCAGCAGGCAGCGGCTTTAGCGGCGCAGCAGCAGGCGCAGGCGGCGGCAGCGGCGGCGCAGGCAGCGGCAAGCCAGGCGGACCAGCAGCGGCAAATGGCGGAACAACAGCGGCAGGAAGCGATCCAGCAAAGAGAAGCGATGCGGGCGCGGTTGCTGGCGCAGCTGAATCAGGTGCTGCAGACGCGGGACACGGCGCGGGGGTTGATCGTGAGCATGCCGGATGTTTTGTTTGACTTCAATAAGTACACGCTGAAGCCGGAGGCGCGGGAGCGGTTGGCCAGGATATCGGGGATCGTGCTGGCTTATCCGGATTTGCGGCTGGAGATCGATGGGTATACGGATTCGATCGGGAGCGATGAATACAATCAGACTTTGTCGGACAAACGGGCAGAGGCGGTGCGGGATTACATTGTGACCTCGGGCGTGTCGATGAATAATGTGGTGGCGCGGGGAATGGGGAAGGCCGATCCGGTGGCCGACAATACGACGGCGCAGGGCCGGCAGTTGAACCGGCGGGTGGAGATGATCGTATCGGGCGACGTGATTGGGACGCAGGTGGGACCTGGGGCTGAGCCGGGACCGGGGACACCGAATCCGCAATGATTTGCGCGATTAGTGGTGAGGTTTCACATGGGAGGAGTATAGTTGTGCGGGCGAAAGCAGGCCCTATCGAATGACCAGAAAGACTCGATTGATACCGCACTCGACGAATATTTTGGATTATCCCTGTACGATGTCGGGCTACGAGAAAGAAAGCCTGGTGGCGGAGGCCAGGCTTGCGGCTGAGAGAAAAATTAAGAAGGCGAACGACGCCGCTAAAATTAAGAAGAGCGGTCTGCCAACGACTCCCGAGATTAGCTAAATCCAGCTTAGCGGTGACTTCAAAGGAATATTCCAGCGATTGAATTGGGGCGCGGGGGCTAGCTTTGCTTGGAGTTTCAGGATGGAAGCTGACGGAAAAAGTCTATTGACGGGATTGAATGTCCCTCAGCGCCTAAAGCCGACATTGAAAACATGGCAGTTATCGCAGCGGTAAACCGCTGCGCCACCCAAAAGCAAGAGCAAAATCGAGTTGGTCCGCAGTCCGCTGAAACCGTGCCGTCCAAAACAATTTATAATAGAAGGTTCTGGAGTGCTTGCGAAGGCTGCTTGTACGGTTCCCAGAGCGGAATCTCTGCGGTGGCGGCCTTACGCTCACTCGATGTCTCACCTGATGTCCACAGAAAACAGCATAGTCGTTCACGGAGCGCGGGTTCACAATCTCAAGAATATTGATTTTGAGGTTGAGCACAACACGCTGACGGTGGTTACCGGAGTCTCGGGCTCGGGCAAGTCTTCGCTCGCCTTCGACACAATTTACGCGGAAGGGCAGCGGCGGTATGTGGAGTCGCTGTCGGCCTACGCGCGGCAGTTTCTGGAGCGGATCGAGAAGCCGGACGCAGATTCCATCGATGGAATCGCGCCGGCGGTGGCGATCCGGCAGAAGAATACGACGCGCAATCCGCGGTCGACGGTGGCTACGGCCACGGAAATTTATGACTATCTGCGGCTGCTGTTTGCGCGAGTGGGCAGAACATACTGCGTGAAGTGCGGGCGTGAGGTGAAGAAGGATACGGTGGATGAGATCGCGGATAGGATTCTGGAGCTCGACCCGGAGACCCGAGTGCAAGTTGTGTTTCCGCTGCGGGCGGCCGTGAGCGCGCCGGAGGAGCCTGCGAAGAAGGTTCCACGCGGGCGCAAGGGCAGCAAGAAAGCGAGCGGTGCGGGCTCAGGGTTGACGGAGCAATTGAAGACTCGGCTGTTCGATTTGCGGAAGGGCGGTTTCAATCGCTTGTATCAGGCGGGACAAGTGTTTGAGTTCTCGACACCGGAATCGCTGCTGGACATTAATTTCGATCAACCGGTGTTTATGCTGGTGGACCGGCTGACGGTTTCCGTGGGGGCGCGCTCGCGCATTGTGGACGCGGTGGAGACGGCTTACCGGGAATCTGGCGAGGTAATCTTTGATCTGCCGGCACACGACGATGCGGCGGCGCGGCAGTTGCGCTTTTCGCAGCGCTTCGAGTGCAAAAACTGCAATCTCCGCTACGAAGAGCCGGAGCCGCGGCTGTTTTCTTTTAACAATCCTTACGGAGCNNCGCGATCGATCCGTGGAACAAGCCGAAATACCGTCCGTTATTCGCGGAGATGAAGCGCTTCGCGAAACAATCTGAGATCCCGCTTGACGTGCCGTGGGGCGAACTGGAGGCCGAGCAGCAGGAACTCGTTCTGAATGGGGATGGAGATTTTTTGGGGGTGCGCGGATTCTTCCAGTATTTGGAAAGGAAAAAGTACAAGCTGCACATCCGCGTTTTCTTGAGCCGGTATCGCGGATATTCGACTTGTCCGGAGTGCCACGGGAGCCGGCTGCGGCTGGAGGCGCGCCAGGTAAGAATTGACGGGCACAACATTTGTGAAGTGTGCGCGATGACGGTGGAAGACGCGGCGAAATTCTTTGCGGGGGTTGAGTTAAGCGCGGAAGAAGCGGAGATTGCCGACCGTCTGCTGGAGGAAATCCGCGAGCGGTTACGTTTTCTTAACGATGTGGGACTGGAATATTTGACGCTCGACCGATTGGCCTCGACGCTTTCCGGAGGCGAAGCGCAACGGATTCAGCTTGCGACTTCGCTGGGTTCGCGGCTGGTGGGGACTTTGTATGTGCTTGACGAGCCTTCGATCGGGCTGCATAGCCGCGACACGCACCGACTGATCAAGATCCTGCACGATCTGCGGGACTTGGGGAACACGATTCTGGTGGTGGAGCACGATCCAGATATTATGCGGACCGCGGACCGGATTCTCGATCTGGGTCCGGGAGCGGGAGAAAATGGCGGCAAGTTGGTGGCGGCGGGAACGTATGAAGAGATTCTGCGGAATCCGGCTTCACTGACGGGGCGTTATTTGTCCGACGATTTGCGCATACAGATACCGGGGGTACGGCGGCAGCCGGGGGTGCAACAGATCAAGATCAGGAATGTCCGGGCGAATAATTTGAAGGGGATCGACATCAGCATTCCGCTGGGGATGCTGGTGGCGATCACGGGAGTGTCGGGGTCGGGAAAATCCACGTTACTGCATCAGGTGCTTTACCAGGCGCTGAGCGAGGCCAAGCAACAGCCGATCTCAGGTTCGGGGCGAGGAGCGGCAACGTGGGAGGATTTGGAGGGCGACCAGCTTATTGACGAAGTGGTGCTGGTGGATCAATCGCCGATCGGACGAACGCCGCGTTCGAATCCAGTAACGTACATCAAAGCGTTCGATGCGATCCGCGATCTGTTCGCTTCCCTGCCCGAAGCCAAGAAGCGCGGTTTCAGCTCAGGACATTTCTCGTTCAACATTCCGGGCGGGCGGTGCGAGACTTGTCAGGGCGATGGCACGGTCACGGTGGAAATGCAGTTCCTGGCGGACGTGGAATTGATCTGCGAAGAGTGCAAGGGCACGCGGTACAAGGCGCAGGTGCTGGAGGTTCGCTACCGCGGGAAGAATATTCACGAAGTTTTGAACCTGACGGTGAAAGAAGCGCTGAAGTTCTTTGCGGAAGTGCCTAAGATTACCGAGAAGCTCCGCGTGCTGGATGAGGTTGGGCTGGGATACCTGCGGCTGGGGCAATCGGCGACAACGTTATCAGGGGGCGAGGCGCAGCGCATGAAATTGGCGGCGCATTTGCAACCGGCGGCGCGAGAGATCGGGCGGCCCAGCTCCGGAAGGCACGAAGAACCGCGCCGGAGGCGGCGTTTACTGTACATTTTTGATGAGCCTACGACGGGATTGCACTTTGACGATGTGAGCAAACTTCTGGCCGCCTTCCGCCGTCTGATCGAAGCGGGAGGTTCGATTCTTGTGATCGAGCACAATCTGGAAGTGATCAAGACTGCCGACTGGGTAATCGATCTGGGGCCGGAAGGCGGGGCGCGGGGCGGCAAGATTGTGGGCGCCGGCACGCCGGAGACGATCGCGAGTCTGCCGGGCTCTTATACTGGACAGTATCTGGCTCGGGTGTTGAAGGGTGCTGGCGGTGGCAACGGAGCGTCGCGTCCCGATGGCAGCAAGTAAATTTCTCGCCGGCGTACTGCTAGCTTCGGCGGTATGCCAGTGCGCGGTTGCGCAGGATGCGGGCCAGGTTCCGGCGGGGTCTGCGCCGTCTTCGTCTTCCTCTTCATCTGCTTCCCCTGCGGGAGCGCATCGAACGATCCATCACATTCAGGTTCCGGATGAGGATTCGCCGACTCAAGCCCCTGAACTTATTCAAGCGGAGGCGGCGATCGAGAAACAGAATTACGCCGCGGCCGAAGGTCTTTTGCATAAGTTAGTGGAACGGGATGCGACCAGTTACGTGGGATGGTTTGATCTGGGCTTCGTGGAGAACGCGTTGGGCAATGTGGACGGTTCGATTGCGGCGTATCGCAAGTCGGTGGCGGCGAAGCCGGACGTCTTCGAATCCAATTTAAATCTGGGATTGCAATTGGCCAAGACTTCGCAGCCCGGCGCGGAGGATTTTTTGCGGGCTGCGACGCGACTGAAACCGACGAGTCATGTGGCGGAAGGGCAATACCGGGCGTGGCTCGCTCTCGGCCAAGCGATGCAACAATCGAAGCCAGAAGAGGCTCTGGACGCCTATCAGCGGGCGGGGGCGCTCCAGGCGAAAGAGACTGAGCCGCATTTTGCCGCGGGCAAGCTACTGGAGCAGGAAAATAAATTTGGCGAGGCTGAGCAGGAATACAAACTGGCGTTGGCGCTCGACCCAGGATCGCAGGACGCGGTCATGGGGCTGGCGAATGTTTATATGCGCGGGCGGCGCTTTCCGGAGGCGGAACATTACTTACGGAAGTTGCTGGGGACAAATCTGAATTCCGCTCCGGTGGAAATACAATTGGGGCGCGTGCTGGCCGCTGAAGGCAAGACTGACGAGGCGATTGCCGCATTGCGCACGGGAATCAAGCTGGCTCCGCGGGACGAATCGGCGCAACGCGATCTTGCGGAGGTGTATACCACCGCGGGAAAGAACGATCTGGCGGAGTCTGCGTATGGCGCTTTAGTGGCGGCGCATCCGAACGATGCCGAGCTGCATCGGCGGCTGGGGCAGGCGCTTTTGCGTCAGAAGAAAACCAAAGAAGCGCAGCAGGAGTTTCTGACGGCCGTGAAGCTCAAGCCTGACCTGGGAGAAGCGTACGGCGATCTGGCGTTCGCAGCGGGCGAAAACGAAAATTATGCATTGGCGATTAAAGCGCTGGATGCGCGCGGCAAGCTGCTGCCGGAAAATCCCGTCACATATTTTCTGCGGGCTTCGGCCTGCGATCATCTGAAAGACTTCAAGACGGCCGCGGTTAATTATCATCTCTTTCTTAAGACGGCCAATGGGAAGTATCCTGATTACGAGTGGAAGGCGAAACATCGGCTGATTGCGATCGAAGCCAAGAAATAATTCCGGCGGAAGTTAAATGGCGTTCGCGATAAAACATTCACGATGCGGGTGGATGGCGGCAGGGGTGGCGATCTGGGCGCTGGCGGCGCCGTTTGCGCTGCGGGCAGCCCGGGAAGCTACGATCGAAGAGTTGAAAGCGCGAGTGGGCAATGCCAGCATCGCCGACCGTCCTCCGCTGTGCATTCAGATTTCAGAACGGCGACTGAATGAGGCGGACCGGCTTTATGTGGCCGGTGACAGCGAGCAGGCACAGACGACGCTGGTGGACGTTACCGCATTCGCCGAACTGGCGCGCGACTACGCCATCCAATCGCACAAGCATGAGAAGCAGAGCGAAATCGCCATCCGCAAGATGGCGCGCAAACTGACCAACATTAAGCATGCGGTAGCGCATGAGGACCAGGAGAAGATTCAGGCCGTAATCGACCGCCTGCAGCGGATTCGGGACGACTTGCTGGCGGCGATGTTTCCGAATGGAGTGAAGAAGTGAATACTCACTGGGTGCGAGTCGGCGCTGTTGTGGGTCTGCTATTAATGGTTGCCGCGCCGGGGTTGGGCCAGCGGCATCGGGATCCGTTTACTCCGCCAGAGATCGATCAGATCCGCGACACCAGTTGGGAACCGGATCTGCGTCTGCCTCTCTATGTGAAATTTGCGCGGGCGCGGCTGGTGGGGATGGAGCAGATGCGCAGCGATCCCAAGACGAAAGACCGCGCGCAACAGACGCACGATCATCTGGATGACTTCCTGCTGATTTATGACGAGTTGAACGACAACATCGATACTTATGTTGACCGCAAGAATGACATCCGGAAGCCGCTGAAAGTGATCATTGATGCCGACACGGAATTCCAGGCTAAGCTGCGCGCGCTAAGAGATGCGGCAGGCGTTCCGCCGGAAGAAGCGAAGCAGTATGAATTTGTTTTGAGTAGTGCGCTCGATACGGTGGATAATTCAGCGCCGGAGCACCGCAAGACTCTGGCTGACCAGGTGGAGATTGCGAAGCATCGAAAGAAATCGAGCTCGGCGCAGGCGGGCAGCCGAGAGTAAGTTTGGTGGGAAAACGCGGCGCCTGAAGGCGCGCCCATTGCGGCGCATGGGCGGTATGCCTGAAGGCATACCCTGATACGAATCCCTGAAGGTTAAGGTGATACGAAACCCTGAAGGTATCGTAATACGAATCCCTGAGGGTTCCCGTTATACGAATCGCGGCATGTTAATCTGGGCTCACTGTGCGTGAGGGACTGCTCGAAATCTTCCATGAGGAACACCGGCAGTTGCGTCCGGGGACGGCTTTGCCGGAGCTGAAGATCGAATTTTTTGCCTTTGCCAACGTCAACAATACGATTCGATTACGGGAGGGCAGGTTGCTGGTGCGGCTCTCCGACCTGCTGGAGGGCGCGCCGGAGGCGGTGGTACGGGCGATTGCTCACATTCTGCTGGCTAAGATGTACCGTAAGCCCATCGATCGCGGGCAGGCGGCGCGGTATCGAAAATATGTGGGCAGCCGTGATGTTGTGAGCAAGGCGCATTTGGTGCGGCAGATGCGCGGACGCAAGCGGCTGCGTTCTCCGCAGGGGCACGTTTACGATCTGGACACAGTTTTTGAAGATTTGAACCGGCGATTTTTTAATGGGTTGATGGGGCGGCCGCGCATGAGCTGGAGCCCGACCAAGACGCGGCGGATTCTGGGTCACTACGATCCGGCGCATAATGCGATTGTGATCAGCCGCATTTTCGATAGCTTCCTCGTGCCGCGCTATGCCGTGGAATATATCGTGTACCACGAGATGTTGCACCTGAAGCATCCTGTGCGGCTGCGCGGGAGCAGAAGGTGCGTGCACTCGGCGGAGTTTCATGCGGAAGAGAAGTTGTTCCCGGAGTTGGAGCGGGCGGAGGCGTTTTTGAAGAGGCTGTGAGTGTGATCGGCATCGAAAACAACGGCCCTCTGGGTACGCCCAGAGGGCCGTCGTTTGCGAGCGCTATGGCACAAAAGAGAACACGGTGCCGGCTCTGTTCTCGCCGCCGCCGGCCGCTGTCGTACCGTAAAGGGTCGTGCCGAGCAGGAATAGTTGGGTGTCCGGATATTCTCCATCCGTTCCTCCTAGAAACGAATACGAGACCTGCTCCGTCCAAGCGCCGCCTGGAGCTGAGGGCGGAGTCAACTCGAAGACGGTGCCGCAACCGATCACGCCGCAGTTCGCGTTATTTCCACCGTATTGCGTGGAACCCCACAGATTACCCGTGCTGTCGAAGGTTATGCCCGTAGGTACTGCACCGTCGTTGGACGGCAAGCCCAGGAAGGAGTAGAGAGTGTTTTTCGTCCAGCCGCTTCCTCCGGTCGGCGGCATCAGTTGGTACACGGTGCCGTCCGAGGAGCCGCTGCTGGTGGTCGCTCCGTAGAGGTTTCCGGTGCTATCGAAAACCAAAGAAGAATCCGGAGCACCTTCTATGTCGGGATTAAAAGTATAGAGAAGGGTTTCGGTCCAGGGGCCGGAGCTTGAGGGAGTCAGCTTGAAAGCGGTGCCCGGGGCGACCAGCGTTACTCCGTATAGCGAACCGGTGCTGTCGATAATCAGGTTGTTTCCCGGCTCTGAACCGTCGGTGGTTCCTCCCTTGAAGGCGTAGATGGGAGCTTCGGTCCAGGCTCCGCCTCCAGTGGGTGGCGAAAGGCGATAAACCACTCCCTGCTTGTGCGCGCCGCCTTTAAACGTGGTGCCGAAGAAGGTGCCCTTGCTGCCTTCGGTGAGCCCAGAGGAGGGGGTAAATCCATAGCCTCCGCTGGTGGTGAAGGCATAGAGCACGGTTTCGACCCAGGGCTTTCCCGGTGTAAGTTCGAAGACAACCCCAACGCCGTTAACGCCGCCTTCCGAGGTGGTTCCGTAGAGCGAGCCACCTTTCAGCAGCAACGCTCCAGGTCCTGGTTGTCCGCCGTCGTTAAAACCGGTGAAGGAATAAAGAATACTCTCTGTCCAGGCTCCGCCTGGAGAGGCGGGCGGGGCTAGTTTGAAAACGGTTCCCCAGCCGTGCTTGCCACCCGAAACCGTAGTGCCGTAGAGGGCACCGTGGGCGTCGGCGATCAAGGGGGCGTTGGGAGAGAATCCGTCAGATCTCTCGCTGCTTTGGAAGGCATGTACTACGGTTTCCGTTTGGGAAGATGCGCGGTTGGGAGAGATCAGAATAGTTAGGGTTAGGGCGACGACGGTCAGAGTGAGAGCTGATCGGGTGGATGGCGTGCTCGTCCGCATTAGGCTTCTCCTGGAAGTTTTTGATCTTGAGTGCCATGTTCCGCATGATCAAGTTCCTGCGTGGGCAATCGCGTCATTGCCGAACGCGGGACCTTTCCAAACGAACGGAACGAAGCGGGGGGAGGAAACCAGAGGAGTCTATCATGGGTTTGTGTGGAGCACAAACGCAGGGGGCAACGATGATGGCTCGGTCGCGATTTGCGGTTTTGGGTGCACTTTTTTCGATTGAAGTAATTCCGGCGAAATCCATTCGCTCCTCAGTTTTCCCCGTGTGATGCAGATCACATGCGTTCGTGACAATGCGGATTGACGCCTCCTTGCCTCCCGGCATATCCTTAAAGTTGAAATTGAAATTCATTTTCAAAATGGTGGGCGGTTCATAAATGCTGCAGGCATTCATTGTTACGTTGCGCGAAGGGGTTGAGGCCGCGCTCATCGTGGGAATCACATTGGCCTATCTGGCCAAGATTGGCCGCAACGATCTGCGGAAGGCGGTGTATGCGGCGCTGGCGGCGGCGTTTATCGGCAGCATTGGGGTTGCGATTCTGCTCTCCAGGCTGAATCTGAACGAAGACGTGTTCGAGGGCTGGGTGATGCTGGTGGCGGCGTTCTTCGTGATCACCATGGTTATTTTCATGATGAAGACGGGGCGCAAGCTGAAAGGCCAAATCGAGGGCAAGGTCGGACTGCTGGCGGGCAACGATGCGTGGATCGGGCTGTTCTTCTTTGTATTTCTGATGGTGCTGCGCGAAGGCGCGGAGACGGTGCTGATTCTTTCCGCCGTCTCTTTGAATTCCACGGAGTTGATGAGCTTTCTGGGAACGCTAATGGGCGTTCTGTGCGCCATCGCTTTCGGAGTGATGTTCGTGAAGGGCAGCGTGCGGATTAATTTGCCAAAGTTTTTCCGGATCACGACCGCGATTCTTTTCCTGGTGGCAGCGCAGTTGGTGATTGCCGGCCTGCACGAACTTTCGGAGAGTGGAGTGATTCCCTCTTCCAAGACCGAGATGTCAATCATTGGGCCGATCGTGCGGAACGATCTGTTTTTCTTCGTCACGATTTTCGCGTTGGCGGCGCTGATGGTGTTGTTCGATGCCAAGCGGCGTGAACCTGTGCTGAATGCGGTGTCGCCGGCGGAGCGCCGGAAGGCGGCGTGGACGGCGCGGCGGGAGCGGCTGTGGATGGCGTCGGTGTACGTGTTCTCTTTCATGTTTATCGCCATGCTGACCGCGGAGTTTGTATATGCCAAGAGCCAGAGCGCGCTGTCGCCGGCCACGCAGGTCAGTTTTACCAACGGGCAGGTGAAGATTCCGCTGGCACAAGTTTCCGATGGCGACTTGCACCGCTTCCAGGCGCAGGAGAACGGCACAGCGATTCGTTTCTGGCTGTATCAGAAGCCGGATGGCAAGATCGCCACGGTTTTCGATGCCTGCCAGATTTGCGGGGCGGTTGGATTTTTCAAGTCAGGCAGTCAGATCGTCTGTAAGAACTGTGCGGCGCCGATTAATGGGCAGTCGGTAGGAACGGCGGGAGGATGCAATCCGATTCCGCTGAAGGCAACGCAGACCGCCGACTCCGTGATTATTCAGGAGGCGGACATCGCGGCCGGCAGCCGCGTGTTCGAGAAGCAATAAGGGATGTTCGTCCGCCTCGTTTACGAATCGTTCCGGCGCCAGAAGCGGCGTAAATTGCTGGCGGGGGCGGCCATCACGCTGGGGGTTACGGTGGCGACGGCGATGATTGCGGTTGCAACCGACATTGGCGACAAGATTAATCGCGAGCTGCGCACCATCGGTGCGAACCTGCTGGTCACTCCTCAAGAAGATACTTTGGATGTTGAAATCGGGGGCGTCAATCTGAAGCCGCCGAGTGATGGGGCTTTTCTGAACGAAGCCGACCTCCCGAAGATCAAGGGCACCTTCTGGCATAACAACATAACCGGCTTTGCGCCGATGCTGCCGGTGCAGGTCGCCGTGGAGCGGGACGGTTATACAGAAAATCTCACATTGCTGGGCACTTACTTTGCGAAGCAAGTGTCCTTCGGCAAAGAAGAATTCACGACCGGGGTGCGCTCGACGCATCTCTGGTGGAAGGTTTCCGGGGCGTGGCCGGAAGATTCCTCGCGCGATGTTTTGCTGGGAGAGCGGCTGGCGGCGCGGCTTTCAATGAAGGCTGGGGATGAGGTCACGCTTGCCGGGCGACGGTTGCACGTCAGTGGAATCCTTTCCACGGGCGGCAGCGAAGACGATCAGGTGGTGGCGCCCATCGCGCTCGCCCAGGAGATTCTCGGGAAGCCGGGCGCGGTGCGGCGGGTTTACGTGAGTGCGCTCACCAAGCCGGAGGACGCTTTCGCCCGCCGCGATCCAAAAAGCATGTCCGGGGCGGTGTATGACCGCTGGTACTGCTCGCCGTATCCGCAATCGATTGCGTTTCAGTTGGAGGAGGCGATTCCGCACTCGCATGCCGAACAGATTCGGCAGGTGGCACAGAACGAAGGCGCGGTTCTTACGCGCATTGAGGGGCTGATTTTCCTAGTCACGCTGGCGGCGCTATTCGCTTCGGCGCTGGCGGTTTCCGCGGCGATGGCTACGGCGATTTTCGAGCGGCGCGCGGAAGTGGGTCTGATGAAGGCTCTGGGTGCGGGAAAGCTGGCGGTGGCATCTGTGTTCTTTGCGGAGGCGACGTTGCTGGCTCTGTTCGGAGGTCTGGTGGGCTTCGCTGCCGGGGGAATGTTGGCTCATCAGATTGGCCGCTCCATCTTCAGTTCGGAGATTACGATTTCGCCTGTGCTGTTGCCAGTGATCCTGGTGATTGCAGTGATCGTCACATTTGCGGGAAGCGCCGCAGCCATTCGCAAAGCGGTGGGGCTGGATCCGGTGTTCGCTTTGCGAGGTGAACTGTGAGTACCCGGGTGTCGCGCTCGGCGCAGGAAGTTGCGGCCAGCCGGGCGCAGTCTCCGCATACGTCCATGTTTCTGAGGATGCTGGTGCGGGCCGCTATTCTGCGGCGCGGACGCGCACTCTCGGCGCTGTTTGCCATGGTNNGGCGCGAATATTGTCCTGGTGGGCAAGGACGGCGCTTCCCTTCCCGCGGAAGCTCTGGCGCAGGTTGAGTCTGTTCTCGCGGGTCGTGGCGTGGCCGCTCCGTTCGCGCTGGTAGTTGCACGAACCAGCGACGGGCAGGCGGTGGTTGTGGCGGGCACGGATTTCGGGCGGGTGCGGCAGCTTGATCACTGGTGGTCGGTGAGCAACTGGCCGTCGGGTCCGCAGCAGGCGCTGGTGGGAGTGCGTGCGCTTTCTGTGGTCTCCCCGAAGAATCAGCCCTTCGATTTAAGCTTTCAGGGACACACGATTCATCTGACGTCGGCGGGGACGGTGCGGACGGGGGCTGCTGAAGACAGCCGCATCTATCTTTCGCTGGCGGATTTCGTTGCGTGGACAGGAGTTCAGCCTTCGACCATCGAGGTCGCGGCCACCGGTTCACCGGAGGAGATTGCGACGATCCTGCATCAGCTGGAGGGCGCGATTCCGACAGCGGAGGTTCGTCCGGTGCGGCAGATTATGGAAGGTGAAGCGCGGGTGCTGGGCAAGACTCGCGCCACACTGCTGGCGGCGGCGGCGCTGATTATTTTGACNNTTTGCGGCGGAAGCTGCGGCTTTGGGCGCAACCGGCGCTGTGATTGGATTTGTTGCGGGCATCGGTATTGCGGCGTGGATCGGGCGGGTTAACTTCCATGCGCCCGTAGCACCGCGTTTCAGCGTCTTACCTATTGTTCTGGCTGGTAGCATAGTGGTGACGCTGCTTTCTGCGATTCTGCCGATTTCGCTGCTACGGCGAGTGCAGCCAGCGGTCATCCTGAGGGGAGAGTGAAATGATTCAGATCAAGGATGTGACCAAGCTCTACCCGGCAAAGGCGGCGGCTCCCACTTCCCCTATTGGAAGCGAGAAGGTGGGCAGCCTCGGCAAGGAGAACGGAGCGATTCATGCGCTGGATCACATCTCGCTGCACGTCACGCAGGGCGAGTGGCTTTCCATCATGGGACCGTCGGGTTCGGGTAAATCGACGCTGGTAAATTTGATTGGCTGCCTGGATCGTCCGACGTCGGGAGAAATCTGGCTCGACGGGCAGAATGTTGCCGGCATTTCCGCCGGCGAGTTGAATCGGGTGCGGGCGGAGAAAATCGGATTCATTTTCCAGCAGTTTCATCTGATTCCGTTTCTTACGGCGGTGGAGAACGTGATGCTGGCGCAGTATTTCCACAGCATGACGGATGAAAAAGAAGCGACTGAAGCTTTGACCCGCGTGGGCTTGGGTGATCGGGCAAATCATTTGCCATCGCAACTCTCGGGCGGCGAACAGCAGCGGGTTTGTATTGCACGGGCTCTGATTAACGATCCGAAAATAATTCTGGCTGATGAGCCGACCGGGAACCTGGACGCGGTGAACGAAGAACTTGTATTGCGATTGCTGCGCGAGTTTCACCAGCAGGGGCGGACCATTGTGATGGTTACTCACGATCCTGTAGTGGCGCGGCTGGCCGACCGGCGTATTGAATTTCATCATGGCAAGATCGAGTCGCAGGAAGTTTTTGCGATGGCAGACGAAGAGCAGTTTGACGAAGTACTCGAAGAGTTATGGGTACTGGCCGAGCACGGCGAAATTGCCGAAGTCGAGCGCATGGAGGTGCATGGAGCGCTGCCGGTCAGTCTGGCGATTGAGAAGATGATGCAGATGGAGTTGGTGGTTTCTGCGCCGCATCCTCCGCTGGCGCATGGCCACAAGCCTTTTGTGAATCCATGTCACGATGCGCTTAAGCCTGTATCGGCTTCGGTTGGCGATGGGACGATGATTGTGGAACTCACGCCACGCGGCCGCGAACGGGCGGGGAGCATCATTCGACGGCATCGATTGGCTGAGCGACTGTTTACCGACAGCCTGGCGATGGACAGCGAATCGGAAATCGAGCAGCAGGCTTGCAAATTCGAACACATCCTTTCGCCCGAGGCTACGGATAAGATCTGCACTTTCCTGGGACATCCGCGGACTTGCCCTCATGGGGCGCCGATTCCGGCGGGGGCTTGCTGTGGACGCGAACTGTCGGACAAGAGTGACGGGTACCTATCCTCTTCCAGAAACCGGTAAGAGAGCTTGCACTGCGATGACACGCAAGGATTTTCAACGCCTTACTCGGTTGCGCCTGAACGATGCTCGAACACTTCTCAAGAATGGCAATAAAGAGGGAGCCTATTATCTAACAGGACTGGCTGTAAAGTGTGCGCTAAAGGCAGCAATCGCACGACGAACGCGGCGGCACGAATTTCCTCCGAAGCCGACTATTGTCCGTGGAATATATGACCACGATTTGAATAAACTACTAATAGCAGCTGGCTTGGAGCAGGTTTTGGAGGCGGTGGCCGTGGGTAACGCGGCACTCAAACAAAATTGGGTTTTGGTAAAGGATTGGACGGTTGAGAGTCGATACGTAACAACTGGCTTGGATGGAGAAGTCATGTATCGCGCGGCGACCGGTCGGAATGGAGTCCTCGCATGGCTACGGCAGCACTGGTAGACAAAGATCTTGACATCGGGCGTGAGATTCTTCGAGCGCTCGCCAAAGGACGCATCGAAGTCACCGTTGCCTTTTGGGCCTACGTGCCCCAGAGCAGCGAATGGCAGCTTTTCATTGCCACGCCGTTGGTGGATTCCAAGGGTCCGAAAGCAGCCTACGAGGAGGTCTTAGGTACTCTTCATGATGCAAAGATGGATTCATACCTTCCCTGGCGTAAACTTTTTCTGCGCAGTCCAAAGGATCCCGTTCTGAAGAGCCTTGACAAGCAAAAAGGTTTACGCGGATCGATTGACATCATGGAATTTGAGAATCCTAGAGGAAGCCCGAGTGCTTATTACGTAACTTATGTTCCCTACTCTGACGAAACTCTCAGGACTTTCAACGAGGCTGTTGGGGACAGATTCGTTGAGGAGGCCTACGTTTACGGCAAAACCTGGGCCGTTACAGGTCTTGATCGTTTGAGAGAGTTACTCTCGAAATTCCTTCACGTGAAGCAGGACATCCTGGAATCGGTTGTCGAAGGTTTGTCTATCAGAAAAAGCGCCTCAATTCGCGATGTGCAATTGCAGCCTCGCGATCTCAAACGGTTGAGACCAGCCTAGGGTGATCCCACGACGTCCCACCATCGGCGTATTTGATTCCGGCTTTGGCGGTCTCACCGTCCTTAAAGCTTTACTTGAACTCATCCCGGAGGCGGATTACATCTACTTTGGCGACACGGCACGGCTTCCGTATGGGTCGAAGTCGGTGGAGACCGTGGGGCGCTATGCGGTCGAGGCGGCCCACTATCTTGAAGCGCATGGGGCCGAGGTGCTGGTGATCGCGTGCAATACGGCCACGGCGCTCGCGCTCGACCGCATTACCGCAGCAGCGCACGTACCGGTTGTAGGAGTAGTGGAGCCAGGAGCAGCATCGGCGGCGGCGGTGAGCAAGAATAAGAAAGTCGTGGTCATCGGTACGGAGGCTACCGTAAGCAGTCACGCTTATCGCAGAGCCCTGGAAGCGCGTGGGGTCGAGGCGCGGGAGAAGGCTTGTCCGCTGCTCGTGCC
>PKVZ01000081.1:0-14042 GCA_003131635.1 Acidobacteriaceae bacterium | reverse complement strand
GTTCTTTGCGACCGATTCGGTGGAAAAATTTCGCCGCCTGGGGCAGCGGTTTTTAGGGCACGCTGTGGACGACGTTCAGCATGTGGATTTGAAGGAATAAGACAGCGTCCGCCGGGACAGCGACGCTGTGTAGCGCGGAAATTCCGCTCCCCAACTCAGTACAAGTGGAAGTCAACTTCTACGGCCATTTCGACCTTGACGGGATGACCGTCTTTGAGGCCTGGTTCGAAGCGCCAAGTGCGGACCGTCTCGAGAGCTTTCTCGTCCAATCCCATGCCAAGCGAGTTCACTACGCGAAGATTGATGGGGTGACCGTCGGTATCAACCACGATCATCAGAGTGCAAGTCCCCTGGTACTTGGCTTTGCGGGCTTCTTCGGAAAACTCCGGGTCGGGAGAATAGATTGGCCGGGGTGGAGTGACTCCTCTGCCGGGACGGTAAACACCACCACCGGTACCCATACCCTCACCGGGTCCAAGGCCGCGGCCGTTGCCGGATCCTACGCCGCCGCCGCTACCGGAACCGATGCCGCTGCCAGAACCGGTGCCATTCGAGGGAATGACGGCGGAGGAGTTCGGAACGCCAAAGTTGGGCATATTGCTGTTCATCGCCACTTTGATTTCAGGCGGCACCATGATGGTGGGTTCCACTGCCAACTTGGGATTTAAATTTCGTATGACCGCGGCGGGCGGCGTGATCTGGGCCTGCATGGAGAACTTCGGCAGCTTTCCCTTTGAGGCTTGGAGTACATCGCGGTCGCCGCCTCCGCCTCCGCCACCGGCTTGAGTCTTGGCGGGCTTGAGCGCAACGAAATCGCCGGGATCGATCAACTGAGTGGTGCTTTGCGGTTTGGCCTCGACCTTGGTGACCCAGCGATGCCCCAGAATTGTGCCGCCGATGATCAATCCGAGCACTACGATGTGCGCGGCGGTGGAGCCGAGGGCGCCATCTTTTTTGTAATTGTAAAAGCCCCAGATATCTTTGACCGGGATAGGCTTCGATTCCAGTTTGAGGGGCGGAAGTTTCTTGGGGAAGAAAAAGTCGTCAAGGCCGCGGAATAGCGATTTCCACAGCGGCTGGAAAGTGTCGGCAGCGAGCAGGAGATGAAGTTCCGGCTCTTTTTCAGTGGGTGTCGGATTGACTTCTACAGATGACATGTTCCCCGATTCGGTATTCCCAGGTCGGACGGTGCATGGACCAACCCCCCGACGCCCTGTCTTACACAGATGACTGGTCTTTCGAACAAGTTGCCTATACCGCTTCGCCTAGTTTGGTGAAATCCCACACAACGAGTGAATCGACCATCCATCTTGCCTGTTGGTGAAATTGTACCTCTTCTGCCGTCGGTTTACGAAGTGTATTTCGGAGTGCCGGGACCTAGATGCGGCATGGTAACCAAAATCTTTAACACAGAGGACACAGAGGCGCACCGGGTGATGCTTGCCTTGCATGGACGTTACCCGTACGTCTCCCTATAATGAGGAGATTCAATCATTTGGGAGAAGCCAACCGAGTGCCGCTCGAACTGAAAGCGACCATCAACCTGCCTAAAACCGCCTTCCCCATGAAGGCCAATCTGCCTCAGAACGAGCCTAAAATGCTGGCCCGCTGGGAGCAGGCACGCATTTACGAGCGCATTCGGGAGGCTCGCAAAGGTTCGCCGACCTATATCCTGCACGACGGACCGCCTTACACCAGCGGGCCCATCCACATGGGCACGGCGCTGAATAAGTGTCTCAAAGACTTTATCGTGAAATCGAAGACCATGGCTGGATTCGACGCGCCGTATGTGCCGGGATGGGATTGCCACGGGTTGCCGATCGAAATCAAAGTGGACAAGGAGTTGGGGGGGAAGAAGCTTCAAATGCGTCCGCTGGACGTGCGCGCGGAATGCCGCAAGTATGCACAAAAGTTTCTGGATTTGCAGCGGCAGCAGTTCAAGAGGATTGGAGTGTTCGGGAGATTTGATCGTCCGTATGCGACGATGAATCCGCAGTATGAGTCGGTGGTGCTGTCAACTTTCTTTTCGTTTTACGAGCATGGATTCGTCTACAAGGGACTGCGCGCGGTTTACTGGTGCATGCATGATGAGACTGCGCTGGCCGAGGCCGAGGTCGAGTACGAGAACCACACCAGCCCGACGGTCTATGTGAAGTACAGATTGCTCGACGATCCCGCGGGCATCGATGCCGCTCTGGCGGGGAAGAAAGTATCGACGATTATCTGGACGACAACTCCGTGGACGCTGCCAGCGTCGATGGCGGTAGCGTTTCATCCCGACGAAGAATATGTGGGCTTGGAATCGGGCGGCGAAGTTTACATTGTGGCGGCGAAGCTGGCGAAGGATGTGGCTGAGAAGTGTGGGCTTGCCGATGCGCGCGAGCTGGCGCATTTTCCTGGGCGAAAACTGGAGCGGCTGAATTTTCAGCATCCATTTCTGGATCGGACAATTCTGGGCGTGTTGGCGGATTACGTGACCATGGACACGGGAACGGGCGTGGTGCACACAGCGCCTTCGCACGGTGCAGAGGACTTTATCACGGGCGTGAAGTATGGGCTGGATGCCACCAGCAATGTGGATGAAAAAGGCATCCTGCGCAACGGGCTGGCGGAATACACGGGAAAGCGCGTGTGGGACGCGAACCAGCCGATCATCGAGTTGCTGAGGAGCCGCGGGGCGTTACTGCATACGGAAAAGACGGAGCACTCTTATCCGCATTGCTGGCGCTGCCATAATCCGGTGATTTTTCGGGCGACAGAACAATGGTTTATTTCGATGGAAACGCCGATGCCGGGCGGCGCTCCCGATTCCGCGGAATTCGGGGCCTACCAGTCGGCCCGGGACGCGAAATCGCGCGAGCTGCAATCCTGCAAAACGAGGCGCGACTACGAACTGCTGAACCTCCCTAAAGGCACGGCGAAGCCCGAGGACTACATGCCGGAGATTGTCGCGGAAATCAACCGACTGGATGGCGAGATCGCGCAACTGGATGAAGAGTGGGCTTCGCTTCAGGGCATAGGGAAAGAAAAGCTGGGCACACTGCGCACACGCACGCTGGAAGAAATCAAGCGGGTGAAATGGGATCCAGCGTGGGGCGAAGAGCGGTTGTCGAACATGATTGCCACGCGTCCGGACTGGTGTATTTCGCGGCAGCGGGTGTGGGGTGTGCCGATTGCGGTGTTTCTATGCGAAGGTTGCGGCAAGCCGCTNNGCGAGCTATCTGGCTCTGGTTAACGATGAGCCGACGTATCCCTGGCCGTCTGATCTTTATTTAGAGGGCGGCGATCAATATCGCGGCTGGTTCCAGTCGTCTCTTCTGTGCGCTATGGGCACGCACGGAACGCCGCCTTACAAAGGGGTGGTCACTCCGGGATGGACACTGGACGAAAAAGGGCAGGCGATGTCGAAGTCGCGGGGGAACGACGTCGATCCGGTGGATATTTCGGATCGGCTGGGTGCGGAAGTGGTGCGGTTGTGGGTGGCCTCGGTCGATTTCAGAGAAGACGTGGTGGGGTCTGAGCAGTTAATGCAGCGTACGGGGGAAACCTACCGTACGATTCGAAATAATTTGTTCCGCTATGTGCTTAGCAATCTTTATGACTTCGATCCTGAACGCGACACCCTGCCTTTTCAGGACCTGGAAGCGATCGATCAGTACATGCTGCGTCTGACGGCGGAACTGGCCGCGGATGTGAGGCGATGGTATGACGAATTTGCTTTTCATCGAATTTATCACCGGGTGAATTATTACTGCGTGACGGAGCTTAGCGCGTTTTACTTCGACGTGCTCAAAGACCGGTTGTACCTTTCTGCGCCCAAGTCAAAAGCGCGGCGCGCGGCGCAGACCGCGGTTTGGCGCATTGGAGAAGCGCTAACGCGGCTGCTCGCGCCGATCACGACATTTACCTCCGAAGAAGTTTGGGGATATTTGCCTAAGGTTCCTAATCGGCCGGAGAGCGTGCATTTAGCGCTCTTCCCTTCTGCCGCGGACTTGCTCGGCGAGGGCGTTGCGACTGCCGACCCCGCGCAACGCCAGGACTGGACGGTGCTGCTCGGCAATCGGGACGAAGTGATGAAGGCGCTGGACACGGCGCGCAGCAGCAAACTGATTGGGAAGCCGCTGGAGGCTCAGCTGGTGATTGCGGCCTCGGATCCGGCGTACTCGGTGCTGGCTCGATATAAAGAGCAGTTACGTTATTTGTTCATCGTTTCGGCGGTGACGCTTACACACGGCTCCGGCAACGGCACGGGCGGGGTACACGTGGAGGTGAAGAAGGCGGATGGGGCGAAATGCGAGCGCTGCTGGAATTATTCGATCCACGTCGGCGAAGATAAGGAATATCCGACCGTGTGCGAGCGCTGCAGCGCGGTGCTGAAAGAGCTTGAGGCTCCGCGCTAATCAGGTGTCTCCTGGCGAATGTTGAGAAATGTTGTACCCCTTGCGTTGGTTCCGAGCATCATTAGGCGAGAGCATAATCTACCTGGATCAAACGACCTGTGAACTGGCGAAAGCTGCGAATATTTATACTCACGGTATTGGCTCTGGCGCTTATTCCGGCCACGCGGTACTACCAGATCGATGTTCCGCTGCTGCATTTTCTGAAAGGCTCGCGTGCAATCGATCCGCTGACGCTGCACCTCGCGGGCGAGTTTGTCGAGAATAATCTTGGCACCGAGCAAGGGGCGGACGGGTCGGTGACGGTACGCATGATTGCGCAGCAATACTTGTTTGTTCCTCACTGCATTCTGGTTCCCGCCGGGGTTCCGGTTCATCTTCGGATTACCAGCGCCGACGCTGTTCACTCGCTGGCTTTCAATGGAACGGATTACAACGTAAAAGTTCTGCCGGGCACGATCAGCGAGGCTCAACTTCGGTTTTCTAATCCGGGAGATTTCAAGACCGTGTGCCGCGAATTCTGTGGGGCGGGACATTACGCCATGCGGTCCGAGTTGAAGGTTGTGCCTCGAGAGCAGTTCCCTGTTTTGCGTGCGGGTGAAAGGGGAAACTGTGCGGCGCAATAAGCGACAGGGCGGTTATGACTGGAGTTTTCTATGGCTCGCGGTGGCCGTTGTTGCGACCGGCTCCATGATGCTGGTGGCTAGTGACAGCGTGCCTGAGCGCATTCCTTCTTATGTTTCGTGGACGCCGGAGACGATTGCCGCCGCTTACTCAGGCGACGATTTTCGCGGGATGCTGCTGGCCAAGCGCTGCGAACACTGTCACGGTGCGGAAGGCTTTAGCGACAGGGGTTCGACTCCGAATCTGGCGGGGATCGATCGATTGACGATCTGGAAGGAGCTGGAAGATTTTCGAAGTCGCAAGCGGACATCGCGAGTAATGGAGCCGATTGCGGAATCGCTTTCATCGCGGGACGTGGCAGACCTGGTGGCTTACTATGCGAGGCTTCCGGTGTTTGCGGATCTGCAGGACAACCGGAATTTTCCGCAGGCGCGGCCGGATCCGAGTCACGCGGGCATGGCATCGCATCTGGTTTCGTTTGGAGATGGCGGGCGTGGGATTCCACCGTGCCAGTCGTGTCACGGTCCGGTGGCGTATCGGCCGGGAGTTCCGTCGCTGGCGAATCAGAACGGTGAATATGTTTTGAGCCAGCTCGAGGCGTTTGCGGGCGGGACGCGCGCCAATGATATCAACATGCCGATGCGGACGATTTCATCGTTGCTAACGGAAGATGAGAGGCAGGCGCTGGCGGAATATTATGGGGCGGGGCTGGGATTGCAGCCGGGGAGTTCAAGCGGAGCCCGGTAGAGTTGGGCAGCCTTTGCGATGAGTTACACCCGTCGGTTGGCGAAGCCGAGATGGCGCTCCAATCCGATTTGTATGTCTCAACAAGAGAAGCCCGGTCGGAATGATCCGTGTCCCTGCGGGAGCGGCAAGAAATACAAGAAGTGTCACGGCGCGGTGTCATCCGGCGGGGNNGCTTCGAGCGCTTCCCTTCCCGGGCGCGTCTGTGATTCCGGAAGCGTGGCCAGCGGCTCATCGACCATGTTCAGCATATCGAGGAAGCTGGGGGCTTTGGTGTTGACGTAAAAGATTCCGGTCAAGACTTCGCCTTTGTCGTGAGCTTCACTCAGGCGGGTCATGGCTGCGATCCTGTCGGTGGGATCGTAATCCTCTTCCAGCTTGCGAAGTTGCAGGTGGGAGCCATCGTGCATGGTGACGCTGACCGTGGTTCCCGGATCGTACTCCACGTCGATTTCCTCGAAGTGCGGGACGAAGCTCATCTCCTGTAAGGCCTCGTCGTGATCCTTCACGTACTTGTAGGATTTGGTGGAACCCTCGTGATCGTTGAAAGTCACGCAGGGAGAGACGACGTCGAGCATTACGGTGCCGTGGTGCGCGATGGCGGCTTTCAACATGGTGCTCAACTGGCGTTTGTCGCCGGAAAATGACCGGCCCACGAAGGTTGCGCCCAGTTCGATGGCGAGGCCGCAGGTATCGATCGGCGGGAGATCGTTGATCACGCCCGATTTCAGTTTCGAACCAAGATCGGCAGTGGCCGAGAATTGGCCTTTGGTGAGGCCGTACACGCCGTTGTCCTCGATGATGTAGATCATGGGAAGATTGCGGCGCATGAGGTGAACGAACTGGCCGATGCCGATGGAAGCGGTATCGCCATCGCCGCTGACGCCGAGAGCAATCAGATTGCGATTGGCGAGCATGGCGCCGGTGGCGACGGAGGGCATGCGTCCATGCACGGAGTTGAAGCTGTGGGAGCGGTTCATGAAGTATGCGGGGCTTTTGGAGGAGCAGCCGATGCCGCTGAGTTTGGCGACGCGTTCGGGCTGCACGCCCATCTCATACATGGCTTCGATGATGCGCTCGGAAATGGCGTTGTGGCCGCAACCGGCGCAGAGCGTGGTTTTGCCGCCTTTGTAGTCGATCACCGTCAGGCCGATATGATTTGTCTTCGGCGTGGATGCAGGAATAGTCGCCATTTATTTGCCTTCCATGGTGCTCAGTTCGTCGGTGACAGAGCGCGCATCGAGCGGCAGGCCGTCGAGATGGCTGATGCTGCGCAGGCGCGTGGTCAGTTCTGGTTTGAGGTCGAGTTTGAGCAGGCTGAGCATTTGCGCGTCGCGATTCTGTTCGACTACGTAAATGCGATCGTGCTGCTCGATGAATTCATGAACCTCGCGGGTGAAGGGACAGGCCCGCAGACGCAGGTAATCGGTTTCGATGGCATATTCGGTGCGCAGCTGATCGCGGCTTTCGGTTACGCCCCAGTGCGAAGTTCCGTAGGCGATGATTCCGATTCTTGCGTTCGCGCCTTTGATAATTTCAGGACGAGGAACAAAAGAGCGCGCGGTTTCGAACTTGCGGTTGAGGCGCTCCATGTTGTTTTCGTAATCGTCGGGGCGCTCGCTGTAGTTCGATTTGTCGTTGTGCCCGCTGCCGCGCGTGAAGTAGGCGGCCGCGGGATGCTCGGTGCCGGGCAGGGTGCGATAACCCACGCCGTCGCCGTCTAAATCTTTGTAACGTGCGAAGCCGCCGAGTTTTTCCAGATCCTGCCTGTCGAGAACTTTGCCGCGCTTGATCGGCGTCGTCGGATATTCGAAGGGATCGGACATCCAGTTGTTCATGCCGAGATCAAGATCGGACATGACGAAGACCAAAGTCTGAAATTGCTCGGCGAGATTGAAGGCATCAGAAGCCATGGTGAAACATTCGGCGACTGAGTTGGGAATCAGCATGATGTGCTTGGTATCGCCGTGAGACAGAAAAGCAGTGGCGAGAATGTCGCCTTGCGAAGTGCGGGTGGGAAGGCCGGTTGAGGGACCGACACGTTGAATATCCCAGATCACTCCGGGGATCTCCGCGTAGTAAGCCAGGCCGGCGAACTCCGACATGAGTGAGATGCCAGGGCCGGCGGTCGCGGTCATGCTGCGGGCGCCCGCCCAGCCAGCGCCGATGACCATGCCGATGGCTGCCAGTTCATCCTCGGCTTGAACGATGGCGAAGGTGGCTTTGCCGTCAGGACCGATGCGGTAGTCCTTCATGTATTCGATCATCGTCTCCACCAGCGACGAGGAAGGCGTGATGGGATACCACGTGACCACCGTGCAGCCGGCGAACATGCAGCCCAGAGCCGCGGCGGAATTTCCATCGACGATGATCTTGCCCGCAGTTTTGTCCATGCGCTCGATGTAAAAAACTCCGCGTTTTTGCAGGCTGGCTTTGGCGTAATCGAATCCCGCCTGAGCCGCGGCAAGATTCAAGTTGGCGGCTTTAACTTTTTTCGCGAACTGCTTGCGTATGGCTTTCTCGACCTCACCCATCTCGATCTCGAGCAACTGGGCGACCACCCCGACGTACACCATGTTCTTGACCAGTTTGCGCAGCTTGGCCTCGGGGCAAACTGTGGCCACGATTTTGTCGTAGGGAACGGAATAGAAAACGAGGTCGCTGCGCAGCTTGTCCAGAGCGAGCGGCTCGTCGTAGAGAACGGAAGCGCCGGGAGCGAGGGACATGACGTCGTCCTGCGCGGTCTCGGCGTTCATGGCGACCAGGAAGTCGATCTCCTTCTTGCGACCGATGTAGCCGTCTTTATTGGCGCGAATGGTATACCAGGTGGGAAGGCCGGCAATGTTCGAAGGAAAAAGATTCTTGCCGGAAATCGGCACGCCCATCTGAAAAATGGCACGCAACAAAACAGTGTTCGAACTCTGCGAGCCTGAGCCATTCACCGTAGCGACTTGAATGCTCATGTCATTGACAATGCGCTTGCGCCCCAGTTGCCCACCTGCTCCTTGAGGCACGACATCCGTAGTGGCCATCCCAACACCTTCCTTAATGGTTAAGGGGCAGAATAATTCGCCCGAGTTTAAGTTGAGGGGAACAGATGATTATACGGCGAGAGCGCCCCCGGAGCACGACCAATCGCCGGTCCGAGCCGGGAGGAACCAGTTTGGGAACGGGAAGAAAGATTACTCCGGACTCAGGCTACGGTTTTGAAGAACTGAGCAATGTTACGAAATTTATTATATCGTGACACGAGCAAATCCGCAGGCGGCAGTCTTTTCAGTTCCGCCAGATGTTTCTGCAGGCTGATGTCGAGTAGATTGGCGGCTGCTTCGTAATCCCGGTGAGCTCCGCCTTCCGGTTCAGGAACGATGTCGTCGATGCAGCCCAGTTCGCTAAGGTCAGTGGCAGTAATGCGCATGGCTTCGGCTGCCAACTCTTTCTTAGTGGCATCGCGCCACATGATGGCGGCGCAGCCTTCCGGAGAAATCACGGAGTAAATTGAATTCTCCATCATGAGGACGCGGTCGGCCACGGCAATGGCTAATGCTCCGCCGCTGCCGCCTACGCCGATTACCGTGGCGATAATGGGCACTTCGAGGCCAGCCATTTCGCGCAAGTTGTGGGCAATGGCTTCGGCTTGTCCACGCTCTTCGGCGTGAATTCCCGGATAGGCGCCGTCGGTATCGACAAGAGTAAAAATCGGGCGGCGGAATTTTTCCGCGACCTGCATAATACGCAGCGCCTTGCGGTAACCTTCCGGATGCGGCGTTCCGAAGTTGCGGTACACGCGCTGCTTCATGTCGCGGCCCTTCTGAGTGCCGACGACCAGAATTTCTTCGCCGTGGAAGCGAGCCATTCCGCAAATGATGGCGGCATCGTCACCGAAGGTGCGATCGCCATGAATTTCGCTGAAGTCGGTGAACAGGCGATCGATGTAGTCAAGAGTCTGCGGACGCTGGGGATGCCGGGCTAATTCGGTCTTCTGCCAGGCGGTTTGGGAAGCCTTCATCTCCTGCCGCAAGGTGTGGACGCGTTCTTGAAGCTCGCCCAGTTGACGATGGGTCTGAGCGTTCTGCCCAGGCGTAGCCTCGAGCAACGCCACTTCCCGCTCGATCTGCTCTAATTCCTGCTGCGCTTTGTTATTTGCTTCCATGGATTTCAGCTGAACGTTTTTCAGGAGATCACCCGCACACTGCCGCGTCCGCATAATTGTTCCACGCGGGCGATGAAGTTGCGGTCCGGCAAGACATTATAGCCCTGCGCTTCCATCACCACCATGAAATCACCGGTGCGTTCCACATCAAACAAGACGCGCGCTTCGCCTTTGCGCTCCTGGAAAAGGGCGTGCAGGTCGTCCACCGTGGATTCGACCGCGGTATCGAGCGGGATGCGAATGCGAAGTGCGCGCGGCAGAGGAACTTTAGCATCCTCGAGCGGCATAATTTCCGCAGCGGTTATTTTGGGATTCGTTCCTTCTTCAATTCTCACGCCCGCCCGCACCAGCACCGGGACTTCGAGCTTCACTTTGTCGCCCAGGCGCTTGTAGGCTTCGGGGAAGACGATCATATCGATTGAGCCGGACATGTCTTCGAGCGTAGCCTGGGCATAGTAATCTCCGCGCTTGGATTTGAGCACGCGCAGGTTGGCGATGATCCCTGCGGTCGCGATGGTCTCGTCTTTGCCGGTGGATTTCGTCATCGCGCCGATCTCGATAATGCTGAGCGCCTGCAAGTCCTGCAACTTGTCTTTATGTTTTTCCAGGGGATGGCCGCTGATAAAAAATCCCAGAATTTCTTTTTCCGATGCCAGGCGCGCTTGCTCGTCCCAATCAGGAATGTTAGGCAGCTTGTCATTGTGCGCCTCGGTGTCTTCCTGCTGGAAAACTCCGAACAGGCCGTGTTGACCGGATTCCACGTCGCGCTGGGTTTTCTGGGCACGATCCATGGCGCGGTCGAGAACAGCCATTAATTGGGCGCGGCGGCCGAGAGAATCCATTGCGCCGGCCTTGATGAGAGATTCCAGAACGCGCTTGTTGAGCAGGCGGAGATCGACGTTCTCGCAAAATTGGTAGATGGATTTGAAGCGGCCGAGTTGCTTGCGCGCGGCGACGATGGATTCGATGGCATTGCCGCCGACGTTCTTTACCGCAGCCAGGCCGAAGCGGATGGCTTCTCCATGCGGGGTGAAGTTTGCGTCCGATACGTTGATGTCCGGGGCTTCGACGGCAATGCCCATCTCGCGGCACTCGTTGATGTACTTCACCACATCATCGGTGCTGCCGGTGACCGAAGTGAGCAGCGCCGCCATGAACTCGACGGGATAGTGCGTCTTCAAATATGCCGTGTGGTAGGCGAGCAGGGCGTAGGCGGCGGAGTGCGACTTGTTGAATCCGTAGCCGGCAAACTGCGCCATGAGATCGAAAATCTTCTCGATCTTCTTCGCTGGAAACTTGCGCTGGGCCGCGCCTTCGACGAAACGCTCGCGCTGCTGCGCCATTTCAGCGGCATTTTTCTTGCCCATGGCGCGGCGCAGCAGATCGGCCTCGCCGAGAGAGTAGCCGGCGAGGCGGTTGGCGATCTGCATGACCTGTTCCTGGTAGACGATTACACCCAGCGTTTCCTGAAGAATTTCTTTTAGTTCGGGCAGTTCGTATTCGACTTTCTTGCGGCCGTGTTTGCGGTCGACGAAGTCGTCGATCATTCCGCCCTGGATCGGGCCGGGGCGGTAGAGGGCGTTCAAAGCGGTAAGGTCCTCGATGGAGTTTGGCTGATACTTACGCAAGACATCGCGCATGCCGTGCGATTCAAACTGGAAGACGCCTGAGGTTAGTCCCTTATGAAAAACTTTTTGATAAGTTTCGGCATCGTCGAAAGGAATATTTTCGAGGGTAATGGGCGTGCCGCGAGTCTGCAGAATAAGCTTTAGCGCGTCGGTGAGAATCGTAAGCGTGGTGAGGCCGAGAAAATCCATCTTCAACAGGCCCATCTTTTCGATGGCGACCATGTCGAAGGCGGTAACAATTTCGTCGTTCTTGGTTTTGTGCAGCGGGACGAGTTCGGTGAGCGGCCTGGGCGAAATCACCACGCCGGCGGCGTGGACGCCGGAGTTGCGCACCATGCCTTCGAGTCTTTTCGCGGTCTCCATTAACTCGCGGATCTGGCCGTCTTTCTCCATGGCTTCGCGCAGTTGCGGTGAGTCTTCGATGGCCTGGTCGAGCGTGATGTTGAGCTGCGTGGGGACCATCTTGGCGATGCGGTCGACATCGGCGTATGGGATGTCCATGGCGCGGCCTACGTCTTTAATTGCGGCTTTGGCGGCCATGGTGCCGAAGGTGATGATCTGGGCCACGTTGTCGCGGCCGTATTTCTGGGTGACGTAATTGATTACTTCTCCGCGGCGGTTCATGCAGAAGTCGATATCGATATCGGGCATGGAGACGCGCTCGGGATTCAGGAAGCGCTCGAAGAGCAACTCGTGCTGGAGGGGATCGATATCGGTGATGCCGAGTGCGTAAGAAACCAGAGAGCCGGCTGCCGATCCGCGGCCCGGGCCGACGGGAATTTCGTGCTCTTTGGCGTAACGGATGAAATCCCAGACAATGAGGAAGTATCCGGGAAACTTCATTTGCTGGATGATGGCGAGTTCGCGCTCCAAGCGCTGTTCGTAGTCTGTGATTGAGTGTTTGAGTTTGCCTTGATCGTGTAGTGGGCGCAGAGCGGCGAGACGCTTGGCGAAGCCTTCGCGGGAAACGTGAACGAAATAGCTGTCGATAGTGTAGCCGGGCGGGACATCGAATTGCGGGAATGGCGTGGCGACTTTTTCGAGGCGCAGGCTGCAGCGCTCGGCAATATCGAGAGTGCGCGTCAGGACTTCGGGCGAGTCTTTGAACACGCGATACATTTCGTCGTGATTCTTGACGAAGAACTGCGTGCCGTCGAATTTCATCCGCGCCGTGTCGTGGATGGATTTTCCGGTCTGGATGCAGAGCATTACGTCCTGGGCGTGAGCGTCGTCCTCGCACAGATAGTGGCTGTCGTTGGTGGCGACGAGCGGCAGTCCGAGATCTTTTTCCAACTGGAAGAGGCCGGGATGGATTTTGTGCTCCATCGCTAAACCTTGATCCTGAATTTCGAGATAAAAATTGTCTTTACCGAAAATGTCACGGTAGGTTCCGGCGGCGGCGAGCGCGGCGTCATACTTCCCTTCTGTCAGGCGCTCCGCGACTTCGCCTTTCAGGCATCCCGAAAGGCCGATCAGGCCGCGGGAATGTTCGGCTAAAAAATTCTTACTAACGCGCGGCTTGTAGTAGAAGCCGTGCAGGGAGGCTTCCGACGTGATCTTTACCAGATTGCGGTAGCCCTCTTCGTTCTGGGCGAGCACGAGGAGATGGTTGTAGGTGTCGCCATCGGGGGGAGTGCGCTCGATGTTGTGATCGTCTTTTTTGCAGATGTAGAGTTCGCAGCCGATGATGGGCTTGACGTCGTACTTATGCGCTGCATTTACGAAATGCACCGCACCGAAAATATTTCCATGATCGGTCATGGCGACGGCGGGCATGCCGAGTTCCTTGACGCGCTGGCAAAGTTTTTCGACGTCGCAAGCGCCGTCGAGTAAAGAATAATCGGTATGCAGGTGCAGGTGAACGAATTGGGACATGGGGCTCGAAGTCATTTTACGTTGGGCTCATTCTAACGGGAAACGGCGTGCACGGAAGCGTCGCGTTATCCACAGAGCGGAGATTAGGAGTGGAAAACCAGTGAGCCGCTACTGCCCCTCGTTTGCGCCGGGCAGGCGGAAATCCACGCCACGCTCGTCGTTTGCTTTGGTTGTTGCGGGAAGATCGATTTGAGAGAGCGGAATCTTCTCGGTGTGCTGCGGAGAAAAATTCCACAGCGTTTGGCCGACAATGGCATAATTCTGAATTTCCTGTTTGTGCTGATCGCGGAAAACCAGCACCGTGGCGGGAGCGGGATCAGTGCGTTCGGGCTGGTGCCGCGGTGGCGCTGAGTGCGCATGGACATCTTGATCGCCCTGCTCGCGCATTCTTTGCTCATCGAGGCTCTGGGCGTTCATCTCATTGGCAAGGCCAGTTTGATCTTGCTGGTCTTGATCGTCGGAGGAACCGGAATCCCCCCACCAGTAGGGATCGATTCCGCCGCCGAGGTACGGATATCCGTACCCGGAGCCATAACCGCAGCCGTATCCGCCGTAACAATTATTTCCGTAGCCGTAGCTGCGAATTCGGAAGCGGTCACGGGAACGATTATTAAAGTTGCG
>PKVZ01000057.1:18468-39565 GCA_003131635.1 Acidobacteriaceae bacterium | reverse complement strand
GGTTTAGCAGGAAATTCCCCGCAAAATTTGGTTTTCAAAGAACTTAGAGGTCAAAATCCGTGAAACAAAGGAGTTAGGTTGAGCGTGCGCGTGCGCCACATTGCTTCCGATGTCATCATCGGGGGTTGGGGCTGTGGATGACAAGGTTAGACGTCACAAGTGGGCGAGGAATTTCAGGCATCCCTACGGGGCGCAAGTCGCAGGCTATTGAATGTGCGTTAGAACACGGCTTTCGGCCCAGCGGGGCGCGAGTGGGCGCACTCGGGACGCGTCTCCCTTTCTCTCCTTCTATCCTGCGCAAGCTTACCCTCGTAACTTCTAGCACTTGCGTCATTTCACCAGTTCCAGTGTGGGAGAAGGCTCATTTTAGGCTCCGTGGGGCGGCTGTGGAGATTTGCAGCAGTCCTCACATTAGACAGAACTCATTATGTTGCAATAGTTTACATGGTCGGTAAAAGATTCAACGTGGCTAACAATAAGGTGATGGTCGTGCAAATGTAATAACGTCGTAAGAGTACCAAGTCAGATAAAGGCCTTTATTTTGAGGAGGAATTTAGACATGAAACGCATAATGCTAGTAGTTCTCTTCGCCCTGCTGGCAGTAGCCATGGCATCGGCGCAGGCATTTATACCCAGCACGGACGTGTTGGGCGCACATAATAACGGCGGACGCGGTTGCGCGGGCTGCCATGCTCCCCACAGCGGCGGACGCGGCAATGGTGGCGACCTGGTCGCCGGCAGCGGCGTCAACACCCTGGGCGGCGCAGAAGGCGATTATCACCTTTGGGGTCAGGACGTATCGTTGATCACCCAGGAAACCCTGCAGTTCGGCGGCGGCTTTGGCAACGGCGGCGCTGGCTACACTGTCAACTTTGTTGCCGGCCAGTGGACAGCTTCGTCCCTGCCAGCAATTTCGGGCATCGCTTCCTGCCTGAGCTGCCATGATGGCAACGTCTCGAAGGGCGCGATGATGATGAATCAGTCCTACGAGCAACAGGCTGGCCTGTTGCCGAACGGCAACGGCAAATACGCCGTCGCCGGTGCGCTATACGGCACCACGCCAATCCCGACCCTGCTCGGCAACGACGGTGGAACGCCTGGCGATTACCTGAACGATCACCCGGTGGGACCGAATGCGAACCTGAACGGCCTCGATTATCCAGTATCCCTGGGAACCTATGGGCTGAACTATACCGTCGCCGGCACCGCGATCACGTGGACCACGAGTGGCAAATACGCGACGTTCGTGACCAACTACGGCGCGCCTGCGGTTAACGGGTTGGTGGTCGATACAACCAACCAGGTGCCTTATGTGGTTTGCACCACCTGCCACAACCAGCACCAGATGAATGTCTATTCGGCTGGCAAGGGGCTCTCGGCTATTACGGGCGCCGCGACAGGAACGTACGCCACGTACTTCTTCGTCAACTCTCCTTATAACCCGGGCGCAGCCTGGACTCCGACTGCTGCTCCTTCCACCACGCAGTTCTGCCGTCAGTGCCACTTTGGCGTAGCCAATGAGGCTTTTGGCGTCACGAACGTCACCACTGCGTTCTAGTTGCTTTAGCTGAGGGGAGAACGTATCTCTCCCCTCAGATTTTAGAAGTTGGTGATTCGGTTAAGGCAGCTTCAGGGCAGTTTCCAGTTTTCAGTTTCCGGTTTCCAGTTTCCAGTGGAACCTGAGGACTAGAAACCGGAAACTAGAAACTGCGGTAGCCAAATCACCAAAATTAATCGACTGGGGAGGGGCGCCGCTGGAAGTCTGCCCCGAAAGTGAGAACCAAAGTGAAGATCGCAAACTGCAAGCAGAAAACACCAAGATCCCTCGCGTTGCTCGGGATGACAAGGCTGCTGGGGATGACAATGCTGGCGGTATTGACAATGCTGGCGGGACTGGCAGTTGCGCCGGCTGAGGCACAGGTCGCGTCCCACGCTCCCTCGGCAGTGCAGCCGATGGTGGCAACGAATGCGGGGCCAGCCGCGACGCCGGCCGCGAGCCCCAGCCTGACCCCGGTGATGGCAGTCACCAACAAGCCGGTGGCGCGCATTAATGGCACCGAGCTGACCGACCGCGACTTGCTGCGCGAGATGCTGATCATTTTCCCGTACGCCCGCCAGCACAATGGTTTCCCGAAGGCTGAGGAGCCGAAGATCCGGATGGGCGCATTGAAGATGATCGAGTTCGAGGAGTTGATGTATCAGGAAGCGAAGCGAAGAGGGATGACGGTGCCGGCAGCGACACTGCAGAAAGCGCAAACCGAGTTCCGCGCCCAGTTTCCCAATGAGGAAGCGTTCGATGGATTTTTGAAGACGGAAATGCAGGGTTCGAAGCAGGTGTTGCGGCAGCAAATCGGGCGCTCACTGCTGGTGGACATATTCCTGAAGGCGGAAGTGACGGACAAGGCGAAGGTGACGCTGGCGGAAGCGCGGGCTTATTACGACAAGAATCCGGACGCCTTTCGCTACAGCGAGAACTTCGCCATCCAGACGATTTCGATTCTGCCCTCGGATAAAGCCAGCGACGAAGTGAAGAAAGAAGCGCGCAAGCGCGCGGAAGATGCGTGCCAGAAGGCTAAGGTGACCAAGAGCTTCCAGGAGTTTGGGCTGCTGGCGGAAAAAGTTTCGGAGGATGACTTTCACGTGAACATGGGCGACCACAAAGTGGTGGATCGCGACAAGTTGCCGCCGGAGATTGTGAAGGCGGCGCAGGCCATGCAGCCGGGACAAGTGAGCGATCTGATGCAACTGGGCAACTTCTACACCTGTTTCCGGCTGAACGCGCGAACGCCGGCGGGCAAGTTCACGTTTTCGCAGGTGAAAGACAAGCTGCGCCAAAACCTGGAGCGAGACAAAAACGAGCGCCTGCGCGCGGGGCTGGACAAGAAGCTGCGGCAGAACGCGAAGGTGGAAGAGCTGTAGGGATTGAGTAATTGAGTAATTGAGTCATCGGGTGATTGAAAACCAAAGAGGGAGTACAGGGTGTGCGGTGGGGATTTAAATTTCGATGGTTGGCGGGGTTGGGGCTACTGTGGCTGGCGCTGTGCAGTGGGGCGGCGGCGCAGATAGGTGTCGGCGACCTGCACGTTACCGCGAGCGGGCGACTGGAATCGTTGTACGGCGGGAACTTCGGCAATCTCGCAGGCACGGACGAGCATTCTCTGGGTTTCGCGGGCAACGGCACAATCAGCGGTGATTACTATAACCCTAATTTCCTCTCTTTCACCTTGCTCCCTTATTACGGCCGCTCGCAGGACAACTCCGACCTGCAGTCGATTACCGACGCCAGCGGTTACAACGGGACTCTCAATATTTTCAAGGGCAGCCATTTTCCCGGGTTTATAAACTTCGAGCAGACCTGGAACCAATCGGGAACGTTCGGGGTTCCTGGCGTGGCCGGACTGGCCACGAAGAATAACGACCACGGATTGAACGTGGTATGGAGCGCGCTGTTGCCCGACCTGCCGACGCTTACGGTTGGTTACGCCGAAACCGGGGGCACGAGTTCCTTGTTGGGCAGTGACGAGTCGACAGCATCTTCGACAAAGAATTTTAACGTTGGAAGCATTTATAACGTTGCCGGTGTCTACCTGACTGCCGGCTTCATTCATCTGAACACGGATGTGGATATCAGCGGGCTGGAAGATGGGGAGTCGGAGACGGCACGGGGCTCCTCGAACCAGTACCGCTTTACTGCCCAGCGCGCAATTCCCTACCGAACCAGCAGCGCGTCGTTGGGCCTCAGCCGGATCACTTACAGCGACAACGACACCCTTGGGGGCACAAATTACGGCACGACCGACACGGTCAACGGGAATGTGAACCTGGCGTTCCCCAGGGCGCCGGTGCAGGTGACCACGACCTATACCGACAATCTACTGGGCAGCATTGAGCAGCAACTGGTGAGCAACGGCGAGGTGCCGCTGGCGGGGTTGAACAGCCCGGAATCGCGGTCGTTTAATGTGGAAGCCAGCACTTTTGTGAACGTATTACCCCGTACGCTGGTGGGGGGATACGTGTCGCGCACGCAGCAATACTTCGACGGGCAAAACTTTGGAGTGACGCAGGCGGGCGTGAACGTAAGCTACAACTTCCTGCACACGCTCAAGGGATTGATGTTTTATGGGGGATTGGTGGAAAGCGCGACCCAACAAGGGAACACCCGGGTGGGGTTTATCGGCGACGTCAGTTACAACAAGTACCTGGGCAAGTGGCAAGTTAACGCCTTCTGCCGCTACGATCAGGACGTTGAAACGCTGCTGGTGATGTACACGACCTCTACCTTGAATTATTCAGGCACAATCAAGCGCGAGCTACCCCATGACATGCGCTGGGTGGCGGTAGCCAATTTGGTGCGCAGCGTTTTTGAACAACAGGCCGGGAGCGCCAGCCACGGGGAGAGCTTCACTACTATGCTGATGTGGAGCCGGGCCTCGGTCTCGGGGATTTATACGCAGGCAAGCGGGACGTCGATTCTGACGGCGAGTGGGCTGGTGGCGTCGCCGGTGCCGGGATCGGTGCTGGGTGCGGGCAACTCGATTCTGTATAACGGGAAGAGTTACGGGGCCAGCTTCAGCGTCTTTCCGGTGAAGCACATGAGCATCAGCACGGCGTGGTCGAAGTCGCTGAGCGATACCACGGCCCCGACGCTGCTTACCAACAGCGGAAACACCAACTACTACGGTCTGGCGACGTATGAGTATAGAAGGCTGCTATTCCAGGCGGGGTTTACCAAGTTTGATCAGAGCATCAGTAACTCCGGCACTCCAGCCACTATGTTAACCTCGTACTCATTCGGGATTTCCAGATGGTTCAAGGGATTCTAGCCGGGAAATCGAAAACAACCCCGGGCCGGTGCGGAATTGCCTGCCTCGTTCTGCTTCTACTCGCTCCTGCGTGGGCCGCGAAAAAAACCGATCCCGGCGCGGTACCTGCGCCTCCTGACTTGCTGCTCGAAGGCGGAAGAAAGCTGAGCTTCGAACGCAGCTTCGGCTCCGAAAAAGAAGTGCTGGGAAAGCCAAAATTCTGGACCAAGGTTTTGAATGTGGTCGCGGGCGAACCGGAATACCGGATGGTGGTGCGTCCCTATAGCATTGCGGTGGATTCGCATGGGCGGGCGATCGTGACGGATCCGGGGGCTGCCGGGGTTCACATCTTCGACTTCGCGAAGCACAAATATAAGTTCATCGAGCGCAAGGATAAAGAGAAGGATGGGATGCTGGCGCCACAGTGCGTGGCGCTGGATGCGCAGGACAATATTTATGTGACGGATTCGGAATCGGGGAAGATATTTGTCTTCGATGCGGACGGGAAATACCGGCACGCGCTCGGCAGTTTGAAAGGCGGCGAAGGGTATTTTAAGCGGCCCACGGGGATCGCGGTGGATTCGGCGGCGCAGAGAATCTACGTAACGGATACGCTGCGAGACAAGATCTTTGTGCTGGATATGCAAGGGCATGTGCTGCAGAGCATTGGCAAGCACGGGGGCGGGAGCGGCGAGTTCTACTACCCGACGGAGTTGCACCTCGACAATAACAACCTGCTGGTGGTGGACGCGATGAACTTCCGCGTGCAATGGTTTGGCCGCAATGGCAATGCGGAGGGAGAGTTTGGCAAGATTGGCGATTCGCCGGGACAGATGTTCCGTCCCAAGGGCGTGGCTGTGGACTCGGAAGATCACTTGTACATTGTGGATGGGCTTTCGGGCATGGTGCAGGTTTTCGATCGCCAAGGCCGGCTGCTTTACTATTTTGGAAAGCGAGGCAGAGCGCTCGGCGAATTTCAGCTGCCCTCGGGTGTGTTCATCGACCACGATGACCGCGTGTTTGTGGTGGATTCGTTCAACCGGCGGGTGCAGGTTTTTCGCTATCACGGGCTGCCGAAGCAGGTGCGGGGTGGGCAGTGAAAAACTTAGTGCTCGTCTGCGCTTTGTTTTTCGCCACGGCAGCGGCTCTCTATAGTCAGACCCCGCAAGAGGATGTGCTGGGCATTCACAATATGGGGCCGGGCAGCCCGGGGCCGGTCAGTGGAGCATTGCCGGCGTGCCAGTTCTGTCACGCTCCGCACTCCGGCCTTAACAGCACCAGCCTGCCGAACCTGCCGCTGTGGAGCCAGACGCTTTCGACGGAACAAAATTACACGCTTTACAGCAGCTCGACCGAAGTGAACCAGGAGCAGGAGCCAACGCTGGGCTCGGCCAGCAATCTCTGCCTGAGTTGTCATGATGGCACGGTGGCGCCGGGAACGAACGTGCCCTACGTCGGTCTCAAGATGAGTGGCACGATGAATAACCAGGATTTATTCATCGGGACGCTGCAGGGCATCCATCCTTTTAATTTCAAGCTGCCGCTGAATTGCGCGAACGACAATCTGTTGTCGAGTCTGTGCAGCGGCAGGACGGGCAATCCGGCGGTGCAGTTGATTGCCGGCAATGTGCAATGCAACAGCTGTCACAATCCGCACGTTCAGGCCATCGATCCGGTAGAGCAGAATTTCCTGGTGATGAACAATGCGAACTCGGCCATGTGCTTAGCGTGTCATGTGAGCGAACCCTCCAACGTAAGCGCGATCCGCGCTCAAATGGCGGCCGGAGCCGCGGCGAGTGCAGGCGCTGCCAGTGCAGGTACGGGGATCGGCCGCACCTCGACAAATCAATATAATCCGTTCACTTACTGGCGGCAGAGCATTCATGCGTTGGCCGTTCACAAGCTAGGCAAGAACGCCAAGGTCGGGCCCTATAGCACGGTGAATCAGAATGCGTGCCTCTCCTGCCATACACCGCACAATGCTCCGGGCGGACCACAGTTGCTAAGCGGGCCAATTCCGGTGATTCCGAATATGGACGCGGCCACGCAGAACTGCATTTCGTGCCATAACGGCGGCACCAACCTTACACCCGCAGTTCCCAATATATTCGCCGAGGTTGCCAAGACAGGCCACCCGTTTCCGGCGGGAAGCAACAAGCACAGCGAAGAAGAAAGTGTAGTGCTCAAGAATGACCGGCACGCTACGTGCGTCGATTGCCATAACCCGCACGCGGCGCAGCAGACCGGCAGCTTTACGTCGACAACCATCCGGCCGTCACAAAACGGCGTGATTGGTGTCAGCACGACGGATGGCACTACTGAGGTGAATCCTGCTGTCAATCAATATGAGAACTGTCTGCGTTGTCACGGCACGAGTACGGGCAAGCAGACATTGGCGGCTTTCGGCTACGCACCGCTGCGGGCGACTACCAGCGGCGACCCGCTAAATCTGCTACCGCAGTTCGGAATTACGGCGATCTCGAGCCATCCTGTAATGCACGAGAGTAAGAGTGGGCTGCCCCAGCCCAGCTTGCTCAAGTTCATGTTGAATCTGGATGGACACACGCCGGGGCGGGCGATCACGGCGCGCCTGCTTTGCACAGACTGCCACAACAGCGACGACAATCGCGAATTCGGCGGCACCGGGCCGAATGGACCGCACGGTTCGCAGTACTCGCATATTCTGGAGCGGCGTTACGAGTTCAGCCAAGTGGCGCCGGGATTGCCACCTGCGGCCGGTCCGGGAACGACCGTGCAGAATCTTCTTCCCGCAATCCTCGACCCCGCTTCGGGCGGACCTTATGCCTTATGCGCCAAGTGTCACGACCTAAACAGCATCATTTCCAACGCCAGCTTCAGCAAGCACTCGCTGCACATCAACGCAGGATTCTCCTGCTCGGTGTGCCACACGGCTCATGGCATGGAGGCAAACTCCTCAAATGTTTCCGGTGAGCGCATGGTAAATTTCGACTTGAAGGTCGTGGCCGAGAATGCCACCGCAAGTGCTGGCGGTTATTTCCGCTCCCCGATTTCCTACAATCGCGGCAACAATACGTGCACTCTCACCTGTCACAATTACAGCCACAATGCTGATGGAACAGTGACGCCTGCGGTGAACCCGAAAGCGCCTGCTACCGGGAAGCATTGAGGAGAACGACTGCTGAATTGAAGGTAAGCGGCACGCAGATCGGGAGCGGGCTCAGCTAGAAGCAAGGCTCGATCCGAAGCTAATGGACCGCAGGAGTTAGCCGCAGGCTCCCCTCAGGGGCTGAGCCCGCGTCTTTATTGGTTCTCGGCGGCACGGATGAAGCCGTGCCTTACCCAAGCATTTATGAGATAGCCGATGGCCTCGAGATCAGCACGCTACTGAAGCGGCTTTGCTGTCGTTCCCGGTTTCACGCCGGAGTGCTTTTGCGCCTGGGCTATGAGTTCCTCGACTTTGTCTTTACCTTCGTAGTTCGGATTCGTGTCGAGCAATTTCTGCCAGGTGGCGACGGCCCTGGTGATATCCATTTTGCCCTGCCACTCGACGATACCCAGATTGAATAATGTGCTGGCCTTGTTCGGTTCGTAGGTAAGCGACTTTTGGAATTCCTCGATGGCGGCGTCGGGGTTGCCGGAGTACCAGTAGGCGGTCGCCATGTCTGTACGAGCGCCGGCGTTGGCCGGCTCCACTTTCAGCGAGCGCTGGTAGTAATCGATCGACGTGGGGAACAGATGAGCGTCGTAATAGACATCACCGATGTTTTCCAGAAGTTTGGCGTTGTTGGGACCTGCCTTCAGCTTCTCGAGCAACGGTGCAGCCTGAGTGTCGGCCATTTGCTGCATCTGAGCCGGAGTTGGGACTGGGGCGGCGCCGTTCGCATTACCCATGCCGGGCGCCGACGCGCTTGCGGCTTGAGTGGCGGCTGCCGCTGGGCTCTGAGAGCCGCGGATGAACCAGCCGGCGGCGATTCCTACCAGAAGGCAGATGACCGCGAGCGCATAAGCCTGCACGGTGGTCCATTGCTCGATAGAAGTGGTTCGATTTGTGTCCCTCATTTTTCTCAACGCTCCTTCCGATCTCGTTTCGCTTGCTGTTCACTTGCTGGGCGGAAACCGCCGCAAGGTAATCGTTCTCAATTCGGGCGCTAGCTCTTGCCCTTCATCTGGACGTCGGCCATCAGTTTCTGTACCGCGGCTTTGCGGTCGGCGCTCAGTTGCGGATTCGACTTCAGCAACTCCCGCCAAGCATCCAGCGCTCCCTGGCTATCTTTTTTTGCCTGCCACTTGATCATGCCGAGGTTGAACAACGAGTTGGCATCCTTGGGATCGTAGTGCAGCCCCTGCTGAAGCTGGCTGATTGCGCCGTCCGCATCACCGTCGTAAAACAGGCAGGAAGCCAACTCGGTGCGAATGGCAACGTCCTTGGGCTTAACCTGCAACGCCTTAGCATAGTAACCGGCGGCTTCCTTGAACTGATGGGTAGCTTTGTAGAGGTTTCCGACCTGGATGAGCAGATCACTATTGTTGGGATCGCTTTTCAGTTTCGCGAGGAGCGGCTCCGCCTTCTTGTCGGCCATTTGTTTCATGTCATCGAGGGTAGGCATGGGCGCGCCCGTAGGGCCTGCAGGGGCGGAGGGCTGGGCTTTAGCCACGGGTGGTGCTGGCACTGCGGGCGATTGCGATCCGCGGAAAAGATAGCCGATTGCCAGGCCTATCAGCAGGCAAACAACTGCCATCGCGTAGACGTGTTTTGCCTGCCAACCGGATTCGGCTTTTGCCTGCTGCAGAGCTTCACTGGACATTCGTGCTATCTCCTTCGATTTGCGCGGTTCCTCAGGCCCGTGGACGTTGCCCGGTTTGTCGGTCCAACCTCCACCGTGCCTAGATTAAAGGGGTTAGAGCGGGAGGACAGCATGCGGGGTCACAGGCAATTGTGATGTGGATCACACAGGGCGGCTAGCTGGATTTCTGGGAAATTGCCAGGGCAAGGGAATTGACGGATAAGCCAGTAATTGAACTATCGGTTAACTTGATCAGTCCCGGCTTTTCAACGCGGTTTGCTCTTCAGAACTCTTCATTCGGTCTTCCATATGCCGCTGTATGCGCTCCCATTCGGAGCGGACCATCATTTCCTTGATGGTGAATTTAGATTCGCGCTTGGCATCGTCGACGCGCACCGCCAGCTCGCTCTTTTGTAAACGAAAGTCGATAGATTGAGCGAGGGGAATGAGTTGGCTGGACGATTTTCCGACGATGAGGTAGACGACGTTGTCGGATAGCAGCGTGTACTCCGGGCAATACTCCTCGACGTTGGGAGTGGCCGGGCTGCCGAAGTTCGTGATGAAGCTGTGGCGAGTCACGCCGCAGTCTGCCATGTGCATTCGGATGACGGAACCGTGTTGATACATTCCAATTTGCGCTGACGCCAGACCCGAGCAGATGCACAACAAGAAAATCGCGGTAAATGCGCGTTTCACGGATTATCCTCCTGATGCAGGCCGGCCACGGGGTGGTAGTAACCGCGACGGCAGCGGAACTGCAGGTTGAGATTGTGGGTGGGGAGAATGCGAATCGAATGAAAAGCTGAATTGGATTGGGGCAGCGCGTACGTCACCACCCGGGCGGAATGCAAATCATCGATGACCTCACTGAAAATTTCGTTTGCGCCTTCGCTAAGCCATACACAACGGCCACCGGAATCAGCGGCAAGGCTTTGCAGAGTTGCGTTTTGGGTTCGCGATCGTCCGGAATTGCGAACGTCGACAGCATAAATCTGCGCCCCGGTGGCAAGAATTCGCTCCTGGACATCCTTAAATGACGCTTTGCTGATCGTGTCATCGCCGTCGGAAAAGAGAATGATAACGGGCCAGACATCCGGCTGCCGGCGCTGGCTCAGCAAGGTGGTGGCAGTTTCAACTGCATCCAGTAGCGGTGTCGCCGCACCGCCAGGGACGACCTGATCGACGGTAAACGAGCTGCGACAATTCCGCGAGCAAATGAGGTGCGCTTGCAGGCCGGCGAATGACATGGCCGATACATTGTCCTCGGGGCTCCAAGATGACTGGGAAATCAGTTGCGCGACATTTGTGATTTCCTGTTGGAAGTGCGGCAAAATGGAATCGCTGGAATCTATCAGGACGATAACGTCGAGTTTGATTGAGGCTGAGGGGGTGAAACTGCGGAACTCTCGGATCACGTTCTCATCGTCGACGACGGCAAAGTCGTCTTTCTGAATATCCTGGACATTGTGATTGTGCTCGTCGGTCGCGAAAAACACGAGACGGACTTCAGACGCTGTGCTGTGGTACGTATCATTCCCAGGGTCCTCAGCACCGATCGGAGACAGCCCGACGGCAGAGTGGCTGGGGAAAAAACTAGCGACTAAAACCAGGGGGAACAGCGAGAGGCGGAGCCGATTGCGCCGGCCAAAGACAGCCAGCAGAGACGAAAGAGGATGCTTCTCGTTCATAACGATGCGAATAGTACCGAGGTCGCACTCAGTTCCGGCAAAATCGGCTTATAGATGTAGAAATGTGGGCTACGGTTGTCATCGGCAGGTGGCGAGAAAAGTTGAGGGCTTTCGTTTCTGGGACCGGGATGGCCGAAATGTCGGACTGGGCAAGCGACTCCCGGCCAATCAGCCCCCAAGAAATTTCATTTCATCCCAGTAAGTATTTAAGAACTGAGGGCTGAGGGCTGACCGCTGACCGTCCTGCTTTACAGGCAAGCAAGTTCCGGACTAGATTCTAAGCACCGTTAGATTGAAGTCTGGAGTGGTCTTATGGCTTCTCGCCCCGATTATGGAGAGAGGGTTTCCCGTCTGTCGGTTCCAGCTATGGCTGATGCCCTGCTGTCCGCTGACTTGCTGGAGGCCCTTCCGGACGCCATTGTCGCCGTCGATAGCGACGGAACTATTGTTCAAATCAACTCCCAGGCGCAGGACCTATTTGGTTATGCCCGTGAGGAATTAGTTGGCCAGAAAGTTGAAATGCTGGTACCGGATAGCTATCGCGGCCAGCATCGCCACCATCGTCAGACTTTCGCCGAAGCCCCCAAGACGCGGCGAATGGGAGCGGATCTGGATCTCTACGGGAGACGGCGTAATGGATCGGAATTTCCGGTAGAAATCGCCCTGAGTCCTATCTCCACGGAGAAGGGAGCATTCGTACTGAGCGCGATCCGTGACATCAGCGATCGCAAGAGAATCGCGGAAGAGCTGCGAAGAGCGAATGAAGAGCTATATCGCAGAACAACGGAGCAGCTTGGCGAATACCGCTCCAGGCTGGCTTCGATAATTGATTCCTCCGAAGATGCAATCTTAAGCAAGGATCTAGACGGCATCATTATGAGTTGGAACCGTGGCGCTGAACGCATGTACGGTTACCTGGCGGAAGACGTTGTCGGAAAGCACATATCCCTTCTGGCACCTCCTGACCGCCCCGATGAAATCTCGAACATACTTCAGAACATCGTGGCAGGAGAGAGCGTCGATCACTTTGAATCGGTGCGACTCACGAAGGACGGACGGCACCTGGACGTCTCCATTTCTATATCGCCCTTGCGCAACGCCATAGGCGAGGTCGTGGGAGCGTCGGTAATCGCGCGCGACATCACGGCGCAGAAACGGGCCGAAGTCCAGCTGCGTCAATCGCAAAAAATGGAAGCTATCGGCCGGCTTGCCGGCGGTGTGGCGCACGACTTCAACAACATTCTGGGCATCGTGAATGCGTGTACGGAATTTCTGCGGGACCGTCTCGATCCGGCCACGGAGCCTTCGGTCTACGTGGAGAACATCAGGAAAGCAATCGATCGAGGCAAGGCATTGACCCGGCAGTTGCTCACCTTCAGCCGCACGTCGGCAATTCAGCCGCAACTGCTCGACATGAACGATCGATTGAAGGATATTGCCAAGCTGCTGCGGCCGCTGCTGGGGGACGACATCGAGGTCCTGATTGTGTCGAAGGCATCCTCGGCGGTGATTGAGGCTGACCCCGGCCAGCTCGACCAAGTCGTGGTCAACCTGGCGGTGAACGCGCGCGACGCAATGCCTCGGGGCGGCAAGCTTATTCTGGAAGCTGGGCCGGTGACAATCGACGAGGCCTACGCCGATCAGCGTCAGGCCTTTACGGCAGGAAAATATATACAGCTCGCGGTAAGCGACAGCGGCTCCGGCATGGACGAAGCCACCTTATCCCGCATTTTTGAACCCTTCTTCACCACCAAAGAGATTGGCAAGGGAACCGGCCTGGGATTGGCCACGGTTTATGGCATTGTCAAGCAGAGTGGGGGACACATCCTGGTTTACAGTGAACCGGGACAAGGGACGACGTTTAAGATCTATTTTCCCAGCGCGGATCACAAAATTGGGCTCGCATCCAAAGCTGAGGCGGAGACGGTTGGCCCTAAACGGCACGGGAACACGATCCTGCTGGTGGAAGACGACGAAATTATGCGTGGCCTAACTCGCCAGCTCTTGCAGGAACACGGGTATAGCGTAGTGGAGGCGGATGATGGGAAGTCTGCGCTGGAATGCGTACAGTCCCATCAGGGCCAGATTGATCTGTTGTTGACCGACGTGGTGATGCGGCGCATGAGCGGTCCGGAACTGGCGGAGAGCCTGAGCGTATCGCACCCGACTCTGAAAGTCGTCTATATGTCAGGTTATACAGGCGAGCTTATGACGAATCGGGAAGTCCTGAAGCCAGGGGTGACGCTGCTGGAAAAGCCTTTTACCCGCACCGCCCTTCTGAATACGATCCACACCACGTTAGGGTGAGGCTTTGCCGGAGTAGAACCTGGTCCGAACCTGGTGGGTTAGAGCTTGGTGGATTAGAGCTTGGTGCGTAAGGTCACCCTGCTGTACCTCCGGTAACCCTTCGAGCGGTGATGAGGATCACACATGGGTGTGGGAAAGCACCCATCTTTTCGGCACTCTTTCGGCACTTAGGCAATTACTGCGGCAGTGGCGAATAAGGCTAATGCTCCTGTTTTGTATAGTTTAAGGCGGATTCAACCAAAATCGAACGCCACCCAGAAGAGTGGCCAGGGAGTTGCCCTAGCATAGGCGCGACTGGAGATAACCCAATGGCCACACATCTCGTAAATCACGTCCAGAGATTTGCATCGGCAGACAAAACCTTTTGCGACCTGCCCCCAGCGGTAGCCGAGGCTTTGGAGCACGAAGCCCTCACCACGACCTATCCCACAGGAGCCGTATTGTTCGCCGAAGGGCAGAGCCCGCGCGGGGTGTTCATCGTGCGTCGCGGCCGGGTAAAACTTTCTATTTGCGGCAGCGATGGCAGAACTTTGATTCTGCGAATGGTCGAGCCGGGTTTGTTATTGGGAGTAGCGGCAGTGGTTTCCGGATGTACTTACGAAGCCACGGCCGAGACCCAGGAACCGAGCGAGATCAGCTTCCTGCGGCACAGCGATTTGCTGCGGCTGATGCGCCTTCACGGCGAGCTAGCCCTGTGGGTGACGCAGCAGATCAGCGCGGATTACGCCTCGACCTGCCGCGAAATCCGCGATCTCATCCTCTCCGATTCGGCCAGCGAAAAGCTGGCTCGCCTGCTGGTGGGATGGCTCGACCAGAATGCCGAAGCCAGAAATCCCAGCCAAATGAAGCTGGCTCTGACGCACGAAGAGATCGGTCAGATGATCGGCACATCCCGCGAGACGGTGAGCCGTTTGTTCGCGGGATTCAAGAAGCAGCGACTTATCCAGCAAAGCGGTTCGACTTTAGTGATTCCCAACCGTGTTGCTTTGGAATCCCTTATAACCGCGTAGACGACGAACCGTTCGACGGGGCCGCAGCTCTGGGCTCCGCCGAATGATTGGCGCAGCTTAGCGAGGCATCGCGACGCCGAATCTCCTCCTCAACCCAGAACATCTCCACCTAGAACGATATCCCGCAGTTCGGCGAGCGTAGCGATCTGCGCATCCGGAGGTTCCGGGATTCGTTCCGGTTCTTGCCGGAAACGATTGCACCACAGGACGCGAAATCCAAATGCCTTGGCGGAGTAGGCATCCCAGCCATTGGAAGACACAAAGCAGATTCCGTCCGCAGCCAGGTTGAGGCGATCACACGCCAGCTGGTAGACGGAAGGATGCGGTTTGTAGACGCTCACCTCCTCCACCGACAGCACGGCATCGAACCATTCAGCGATGCCTGCATTGGCCGCCGCAGCAGCCAGCATGGCAGGAGTTCCATTCGAGAGGATGGCGAGTTTTTTGTTGGACGCCTTCAGGCTCTTCAGAGTGTCAGGAACTTCGGGATAGGCGCTCAAAACTAAATACAGATTCATCAGGCGCCCGCGCAGTGCGGGGTCTTCGATCTGCAGCGTCGACATGGCGAAATCGAGCGCGTCGCCCGTCACTTGCCAGAAATCCGCGTGGTGGTTCGCGAGACCGCGCAGCCAGGAGTATTGCAACTGCTTCGCGCGCCACAACTCAGCGAGCGGTTGCCACTTCTCTCCCAAGGAGTCCTGCGCTGAGTGGGCTGCGCTGTTGACGTCGAACAGCGTGCCGTAGGCATCGAATACGCAGGCCTCAATACCGTGGAGCTTTAGCGTCATAGGGAATCTCCCTGTTCAGCTTAACTCAGCGAAATTGTGTTTAATTTTCTGTGGCCCGATCTTTTGTGGTCCGGTCTTCAATGGTCCGATCTTCTGTGGTCCCATCTGTGACGGGAGCGAGGGCAGGCTCGATCCCCTGCTCCGCATCCGCAGGATCAGTGGGAAGTTCGATTAAGTGGGCGCGTTCGAGGGCACGGTAATAGGCGGGGCGGGCATGGCGGTAATGATCGGCGGGAACTTTGCCATTGATCCAGGCTGTGTCCATGGGATAGACCAGCGGGTCAAAGATCACCATATAGAAGTGCCAGATCAGGATAGAGAAGGTTGCGAGCAGCGCTTCATAATAATGCACGGCGGTGGCCGCATCCGACACCCACTTGGGAAAGTTGCGCAGCGTGAAATTATTAAACCAAAGCAGAGCGCCGGAGGCCGTCATCACCAGCGTGCCCCACATAAAGGCCCAGTATTCCATTTTCTCCGCGTAGTTGAATTTGGCGAAGCGCGGCTCGATTTTGGTGAGTCCAAGATTGTGGGAAAACACCTGCCACAGATCCGTCGCGTCTTTCAATTCGGGCAGCATCGCTTTCAGGAACAAGCGGTCGCGCTGGTTTACCGAGAGGTGAATCACATGGTAGAGGGTAGCAAGCACCAGCACAATCGCCGCCCCGCGATGCACCGCACCCCGCAGTGCGAGGTGTCGTTCCAAGAGCAACAAAGGACGTGCCCACCATGCCTCCGGATATTTCAGCGCGAATCCGGTGATCACCAGCGTGGGGAAGCTGAGGATTATTCCGGCATGGGCGATGCGGAAGTTTCGATTCATGCGCGACACCTGCGCGCCGGTTTCGTGACGCGCCTGCCGCCGGATCAGTTTGGCAAAAAAGTCCAGCAGGTTGTGCACGACCATGAAGCCAAGGGTCAGCGGAATCAGGAGCAAGTAAGTCCAGCGGATCCACTTCACTACGGGATGCGCGGGGCCGGTTGAAATCCTCACATGTACGGGTCCGATCATGAAATGATCGCCGGCGCCAGCGTGGCAATTTCCACACGTTTTCGAAAGGTTTGCCGCATTCACCGTGGAGCGCGCGTCTTTCGACGGAAAGATATTGTGCACGCCATGGCAGGAAGCACAGTTGGCCACAATTTGCGACCCGCCGCGCATGGCAAGGCCGTGGTAGCTATCGGCAAAGGACGGAACGCGGTCGGTGGGCAGGTTGTAGCGCAATGCCAGGCGTTCATCGTTGTGGCAGCGCCCGCAGGTAGCCATCGACACACGGGACGCGTTCACCAGCGAGCCCTGCTCTTTTGGCGCCAGTATTAAATGTTCACCATGGCAGTCGACGCACACCGGTGCGCCGGACACGCCGTTTTTCATGGCTTGTCCGTGCACACTTTCCAAATACGTTTTAGCGATATCGGTGTGGCACTGCCCGCAGGTTGCGGGGATATTGAAGTGGTTGATTTTGGAACGCGCATCTTGCGAGGGTAGGATGCCATGACTGCCGTGACAGTCGGAGCAGGTTGCAGCAGCGCCATCTCCATCCGCCACAGCGCGTCCATGCACGCTTTGCCGGTAGAGTTCCACGGGATGGGCGAATGGAATGTTGTGCCGCGCCAGAAATTGCTGATTGCTGTGACAGGAGGCGCAAGTATCCGGGAGGTTTTTTTTGGCGACCGGAGAGGCGGGATCACTGGAAGTTTGCACCTGGTGGATGGGGCCGTGGCAGGAGATGCAATTAGGCGCATCGGGATCGTGGGAAGCGGCAGCCTTTCCGTGGATGCTTTGCTTGAACTCCTTGACTTCATCGGCGTGGCACTGCGCGCACTTTGCCGGCGTCAACTGCGCGGCCACGGACACTTCGTGAGCATCGCCGTGGCAGGATTGGCAAGCGGTGTCGCCGAGAGCACTATGCACGCTGTTGGGTACGTGCGAAGCTTCGTCGTCGTGGCAAGTAGCGCAACGAATCTTAACCACTTTGGCAGGGTGGGGATAGTCTTTAATTGTCGAGTGACAATCTGTGCATCCTAAGGTGCCGTGAACGCTGGCCGCATGCTTGCTGGGATCAATCGAGATGCTTTTGCCGCTGGCCGAGGTCATTCCTGCCTCGCCGTGACAGGCGAGGCAGCTTTCATCCTGCTTGAGGGGACGGGGCGCGCTGGCTTGGGCTCGAGCCCGGGCGCGAGCGTGAGCGGGCGCCGAAGCCAAAATCGAAAATAGGCCAACCGAAAGCAGCAAGAGCAGACAGAAGAGACTTAGTGTTTTGATCCTCTCCGCGGCGCCTTGCGTGCTATTCGCCAAGTTCAGCTCCTGCTCATTTCATTCCCAAGTCGGTCAACACCTTGGGATTTTGCTCGCCCGCTGCCAGGACTTCATGGCATGCGGAACAATCATTGGTGATAGTTTGGCCGTCGGCGCTGGTATGACTTCCATCGTGGCAGCGGAAGCAGCCGGGCGAGTCATTGTGGCCAAGATTATTGGGATGAACTCCCCAGGTGACATGCATGTCGGGAAAGATGTTGCGCAGGTAAATTGCCGCAACTTCATCGCCCGCTTGCTGCACCAGAGTTCGCCGCGTCTGATAGATCTGTGGGTAATTGGTGCGATAGAAATTGTTGAGGTCGGCGGCTATGTTCTGCCGTGCCACATCGCGGGTGGGATAATTCACTTTGAGAAGCTCGACCGCTTTTTTCTTAATGAAAGGAAGCTCGGGACTGATGTGTCCCGACGCCATTTGCTTGTCCACAGCGTTTTCGGGCAGCTCGAAGACGTGGGTGGGCCGGTTGTGGCAATCCACGCAATCCATCACGCGATTCTCTCCTTTTTCCAATTGCTGCTGAGTTGGCTTGGCATCGGTGGAAATGAATTCGGTCGTCTTCCCTTGATCGTCGGTGTAATAGACGACTGGAATCGTCTGCCGCTCAACATCGGTGGAGATGTAGCGGATCCGCGCGCCGTCAGCGAGATGATGACCGTGGATGCCGACAGAGCCTTGCCAGGTGCGTCCGCCGACTTTCAGCAGTAAAACGTCGGTTTGCGGGGTGTTTTTTTCGTCGTCCTTGTAGCCGGTATTCACCAGGAACTTGTCGCCGGTAAAGCGCTGCGGCCAGTGACACTGCTCGCAGGTTTCGCGTGCCGGGCGAAGATACTTTACCGGTGAAGGAATCGGACGCGAATAAGTATGAAAGCTCACAGCGAAGACCTGACGCAGACCGGAAAGCTTCGACCGGACAAACCACCCAGCTCCGGGCCCGATATGGCATTCGACACACTCGACCCGCGAGTGCGGCGAATTTTGATAGGTCGCATACTCGGGAGCCATCACGGTGTGACAGGTCGTCCCGCAAAAATTCGCGGAATCCATGTATTCGACGCCGCGATACGACGCGGTGCCAAGAATGAGGAGGTTGGCCACTGTGGCGAACCCCACCCACTCCAGGGAACGACGTACAACCGGCAGGCCGAGGTCGATTGCTGGGTAGACCCCGGGCAGTTGTCCGCTTTCGCGGAGAGTTCGTCGCCTCAGCCAAATGCCGATCGGAATCAGCAGCAGTCCGAGTATAAAAATTCCAGGAAGGATCAGGTAGACGAGCAGGCCGATATAAGGATGAGGCGGACCTGGCAGGAAGAAGTCGTAGAACCAGAAGGCGATAGTGGTAAGCGCCGTACTCGTGGTGACCACGGCGCCCGTAAGCGTGATCGGGTTTTGCCCTAGAAAATAGATGGGCTGCAATCTGCCTCGGAGGTCTTCTCGCAAAGTCATCGGAAACCGCTACTCGCTTTCTTCGTCTTCTATCTAGATTGGCGATTGCGCAGACACACTTCCCGCATCGCGGCGGATGATTAACCGCGGCCAACACTGTCCTAACCTTTTGTCAGAAACCGGCCTATTTTTTCAAGGTGCGAATGTAAGCCACCAATCCNNGCATCCGTCATGCCCTGAACGTCGGCAGTCGTAAAGTCGTGGGCGCCCATCTTCTTGCCCATGGCCGAACCGGTTCCGTCGGCACCATGGCATCCGGCACATTTTGATTTGAAGAGCGATGACGCGTCTTGCGCATGCGCCGACAAGGAAAGGCTGAGCATAACTGCGGCTGCTGTTGTAATCGTAAACAGTTTCAGATCAATTCTCTTCATCTTCAGGCTCCCTTAGAGTTAATTCACCACCATCGCAACGAGAATACGCCCAATATGTTGCAATATTGAACTGTTTCCTTTCGGAAGCGCTGTGACCCGCATCACGTGTGCATGTTACCAATCCCTCGGGAGGACAAAAAGAGGCGGGCTTCGGCCTAATTCTTAGCGGGTTCTACTCTGGGCATACGAGAGCCCAGCAAGGTTGCCAGGGCTGATTTTTCATGCGTTTAGGCCGATGGATACAGTGCGTGATGGGCCTCACCGTATCCTGTGATGCGGGTCACGGCATCACTATGGACGCGGGACCACACTTACAGTGAGGGTAAGGCTATGCCAAGAGATGCTCGCAACCTGCTGGACGTACTGAAATTCGAACTGGAATTTCTTGAGCAAGGCGGCTACGGGCGATTGCCGCGCGAAGCGTGGCGGCCGCGATTCGTCTTCGAAGATTCTCCCACTTGCATGAACTTTAACTCCAAGGACCGCGAGCCTTGCAGCGAATGCCTGTTGATGCAATTCGTCCCCGCGGAAGCACGCAAGGAACAAACTCCTTGCATTCATATTCCGCTGTCGATGAATGGAGAGACTCTCGAATCTTTGTACCGGACGGGAACGCAGCAGGAGCTTGAAGCAGCGCTCGGCGACTGGCTGCGAGCGACGATTCATCAACTGGAAACAGAAAAAAACAGGCAATTGGCGCCGGCCGATTCGCCTCGCTAGCCGATCTTTCGGGGTTCTTAGCCGAACGGTTCAATTCGGTACCAGGTTCAAGCCCGTACCGTCGGCTGGCAAAAGATCGGAGGGACCATGTCAACGCTCGCACAGATACACCAGGCGCAGCGCGTTCGATTCCAGCAGATATTAATTGCTACCGACTTCTCGGATGCTTCACAGCGAGCACTCGCTTATGCCCTTGCCATCGCACGGCGTTATGATTCCGTGCTATCGGTAGTGCACGCAATTCCACCCGAGCCGCGGGACCAGATTCCACTTGAAACTTTGCCCCGAGAACTGAACCGACGCCGACTGGAGGCGGAGCAGGAGATGAAACAGATCGCCGAGAACGCGCGGCTTGCTGCTCTCAAACATCGCTTGCTGCTTGAACAAGGTCCAGTGTGGGATGTCCTTGCTTCGGTGATTCAGCGCGAGAGTGTCGATCTGTTGGTACTGGGTACGCGCGGACGTGGCGGACTGAAAAAGCTCGCATTAGGGTCGGTTGCGGAACAAGTACTGCACTTAGCTCCGTGCCCGGTGCTCACAATTGGTCCGCACGTCACACCAGCAGGCTCGGTACCAGTCGAGTTTAAGGCAATCCTTTTCGCTACTGATTTTGGTGCGGCTGCCAGTCAATCGTTTCCTTACGCGTTGGCCATCGCAGAGGACCATCAGGCGAAGTTTGTTCTGGCGCACATGGTGCCACCTATGCCTCTGGGTGATGTTGGCCCGTCCGCTTACGGCCCGTCGGCTTATGCGGCTGAGGAATTTGCCAAGTGGCAGCGGACGATGCGGGACGAAAGTAGAAGCAAGTTGAGAAAATTGCTTCCAGCGAACGCGAAGCTGGCGTTTGAACCTGAGTACGTTGCGGGAACGGATTTCCTTCC
>PKVZ01000057.1:0-18356 GCA_003131635.1 Acidobacteriaceae bacterium | reverse complement strand
GGATTCGGCGATGGTCTATTCTTGACTTGGAAGTTTTGCCGCGGCGTCAGATCTGAGGATTTACTGTGAGTTCAACTGAAGCTAATCTCGTGCAACACGCGGCGAGTGCAGTGGAACCGTCACTGCCCACGAAGTACAGCCTGGATGCGATGTTCACTCCGCACTCGGTGGCTGTGATCGGGGCGACCGACCGACCCGGCACCGTCGGCCGAACCGTTCTGGAGAATCTGCTGCACGGCCGCTTCCAGGGCAAGTTATACGCCGTGAACGCCAAACATGAGGAAGTGCTGGGACTCAAAGCTTACAAAAGCATTCGCGATATTCCCTCTCCGCCCGTGGATTTGGCTGTGATCGCTACGCCGGCTGCGACCGTTCCGCAGATTATTGCAGAGTGCGTCGCGGCGGGTACGAAATCCGCGGCTGTGATTTCTGCCGGATTCAAGGAGCGCGGGACGGAAGGGGTTGCACTCGAACAGGAGATTCGCGAACACCTGCGCGGCAGCTCCATGCGCTTGCTGGGCCCGAACTGCCTGGGCCTGATGAACCCGAAGATGGGTTTGAATGCCACCTTCGCCAAAGATGCGCCGAAGGTTGGCAACGTCGCATTCCTCAGCCAAAGTGGAGCGCTGTTGAGTGCGATCCTCGATTGGAGCTATCGCGAAGAGGTCGGCTTCAGCGCGATCGTATCGACCGGGTCGATGCTGGATCTTGGATGGGGCGATTTGATCTACTACTTCGGCGATGACCCGTACACCAAGAGCATCCTGCTGTACATGGAATCCGTGGGAGATGCGCGATCCTTCCTGTCCGCGGCCCGGGAAGTCGCGCTGACTAAGCCAATCATCGTGATCAAGGCCGGGCGCTCGGAAGCAGCCTCACGAGCCGCAGCCTCACACACCGGGGCGCTCACCGGCAGCGACGAGGTTCTGGACGCAGCCTTCCGCCGCACGGGTGTGTTGCGGGTTCACAATATCGCTGACCTTTTCTATATGGCGGAGACGCTGGGAAGGCAACCTCGTCCCAGGGGCCCTCGGCTCACTATCTTGACCAATGCCGGTGGACCGGGCGTTCTAGCCACGGATTCGCTGGTGGCGAACGGGGGACAACTCGCAGAGCTTTCTCCCGAAAGTCTGCAACGATTGGATGAGTTTCTTCCTCCCCATTGGAGTCACAACAATCCTATTGATATTCTCGGCGATGCGGATTCGGAGCGCTATGCCCGCGCCCTCGAAATTGCCTCTCAGGATCCAAACAGCGACGGGCTGCTGGTGATTCTCGCGCCGCAAGGGATGACCGATCCTGCGCAGATTGCGGAACGCCTGAAACCTTATGCCAAAGAATATGACAAGCCGGTGCTCGCCAGTTGGATGGGAGGCAACAGCATTGCCGCCGGCGAAGCGGCTCTGAATGCGGCGGGGATTCCAACCTTCTCTTATCCGGATACAGCGGCCCGCGCCTTCACTTATATGTGGCGCTACACCTACAACCTGCGAGGATTGTACGAAACTCCCACCCTGACAGAAAACTCCGAGCTGGAAAGCGCATCCCACGACAAGATCGAGCAAATCATTCAGAATGCGCGAGGCCATGGCCGTGTTCTGCTCAATGAATTGGAATCGAAGCAACTGTTATCGCTTTACGGCATTCCCACGGTGGAGACGCGGGTTGCAGGCACCGAGGACGAGGCGGCCGTGCTCGCTTCGAAAATTGGTTTTCCAGTGGTGCTGAAAGTCTTTTCCGAAACCATCACGCACAAGACGGACATTGACGGAGTCAAGCTGAACCTGCAGGACGAAACGGCGGTCCGCTTAGCATATCGTTCCATCCAATCTTCTGTGACCGAGAAAGCTGGCCTAAAGCAATTCTCGGGCGTCACCGTGGAGCCGATGGTGAAACTGGATGGCTACGAATTGATCCTCGGCAGCAGCATCGATCCGCAGTTTGGGCCGGTAATCCTGTTCGGCTCCGGCGGCCGGCTCGTCGAAGTGTATCGCGACCGATGTCTGGCGCTTCCCCCGCTTAACACGACGCTTGCACAAAGAATGATGGAGCAAACAAAAATCTTCAGCGCTCTCAAGGGAGTACGCGGACGCAAGCCGGTCGACATGGCGGCACTCGAACAGCTGTTGGTGCGCTTCAGTCAGCTCGTAGTCGAGCAACCGTGGATTGCGGAAATTGACATCAATCCCCTGCTGGCTTCGCCGGAGCGTTTGCTGGCCCTTGATGCCAGAATTGTGTTGCACGGTCCCGCGGTCACTCTTGACCAGTTGCCTAAACCGGCAATCCGTCCGTATCCATTACAGTATGTCGCGCCCTGGACGATGAAGGATGGAAGGCAGATTACCATCCGCCCGATTCGCTCTGAGGACGAACCGCTAATGGTTAAGTTTCATGAGACGCTCTCCGACCGCAGCGTCTATTTGCGCTATTTCTGCTCGCTTAGCTTGAGCCGTCGCGTGGCGCATGAGCGGCTGTTGCGCATCTGTTTCGGCGACTACGATCGCGAGATGGCTCTGGTCGCGGACCTCGCCGAACCCGGCACGGGAGAGCACAAGATCATGGGCGTGGGCCGAATGAGCAAACTTCACGCCGGGAACGAAGCAGAAGTAGCGGTGCTGGTCTCCGATCAATATCAGAAACTTGGCCTGGGATATGAATTACTTCGGCGCGTCGTCCAAATCGCCCGAGACGAAAAGTTAAGCCAGGTATCGGCCGAGATGTTGACCGATAACGTAGCCATGCAGATTGTCATGAAGCGCCTTGGTTTTCGCGTTCGCGCCAGTGACGATCTCACTTCGATGCGCGCCTTTCTGGACCTTTAAGAAATCGAGTAAACGAAGAGATTTATTGATTGTCCTCGAGGACCTCCACTCCATAAGCCGGCAGATCAAGCGCAGATCCTTCTGCGCCTTGCAGGAGGATTTGTTTTTCGGAAGCTGGTCCAGTTAAACATTGCGATTTCCTTCTTTCCGAATGCTGTGCTGGCCGCACGCGTGTGCGATTCTAATTCAAGAAGGACGGCTAAATCCTGGAGGGTTCGCCTTCTCAGGAATAAAAGCTGTAGACTTTGGCACTTGGAATTCATTTCAGCGACACATCATCCGATACGAGGACAAGCTGCGTGGAACTTGAAGGACTTAAGGAAAAATCACATTGCCGCTACAATCCGCTGACGCGGGACTGGATTCTGGTTTCGCCTAATCGCACGGAACGGCCGTGGCAGGGGCAGACAGAGAGGCTGGCTCAGTCGTCTGCCCTAACGTACGATCCAGACTGCTACTTGTGCCCGGGTAACGCGCGTGCGGGAGGGTTGCGCAATCCGAAGTATGCGACGACCTTTGTATTTGACAACGACTTCGCCGCTCTGCAACCTGATTTGCCGAACGTCACGGTAGCAGATGGCAGTAAGAATCTTCTGATCGCAACAAGCGAGAGCGGCATCTGCCGAGTGGTGTGTTTTTCGCCTCGCCACGACTTGACGCTGGCCCGAATGGTGAACCACGACATCGCCGGCGTCATCGATGTGTGGGCCGAACAGTACCGAAGTCTTGGTCGCCTTCCTGATATCAATCACGTGCAGATTTTTGAAAATCGTGGAGCGATGATGGGGTGCAGCAATCCTCATCCCCATGGGCAGATCTGGGCTACGCAAACGGTTCCAAACGAGCCGCGGAAAGAGCAGGAGTCGCTCTCTGATTACTGGCGGGAACATCGCCGGTGTCTTCTCTGTGATTATTCCGAACTGGAGTTGGCCGCGGGTGAGCGGCTCGTGTGTGAAAACGAATACTTTCTCGCGGTTGCGCCCTTCTGGGCGACATGGCCCTTCGAAACCTTGCTGTTAAGCAAGCGGCACGTTGCGGATATCGATACGCTAGATGCGGCGGAACGCGCGGGTTTGGCGGACATCCTGAAACGTTTGACTACGCGCTATGACAATTTGTTTCAGACTTCTTTCCCTTACTCGATGGGTTTTCACCAGCGTCCGACCGACGGCAACGATCATGCGGAGTGGCATTTTCACGCACACTTTTTTCCTCCGCTGCTCCGCTCCGCCACCATCAGGAAGTTTATGGTGGGCTTCGAACTGTTGGCATCCCCGCAGCGCGATATGACGCCGGAATTCGCAGCCGAGAAACTGCGCGAATCGCCGGAACAACATTACTTACTCTAGAACATCTTTTCAGCGCCCTGAGAAGCTTCAGAAATGTAAATGTCAGGATGCAAACCGGTTGCGGCTTCGTATTCCGCGGCCACTCGTTGGCAAAACTCGTCTGCATGGGCTGCGTTGACCAGATTGACCGTGCATCCGCCAAAGCCGCCTCCGGTCATTCGCGCCCCAAGCACTCCCGATTGCCGCATCGCGATCTCAACCATGACGTCAAGTTCACGACAACTCACTTCAAAATCGTCGCGAAGACTTTGATGGGATGCGGTCATCAGCCCCTTCAGTGCTTCAATATCGCCGCTTTGAAATGCGTTTGCCGCGTTTTGTGTACGCAGGTTTTCGCTTACGACGTGGCGGCAGCGTTTGTAGATGGTTTCACCAAGAAGGTCGCGATTGTTTTCCAACAGCTCGATTGAGACATCGCGCAACGCGCGAATACCAGGGAGTCGTTTGGACAATAAGTGAACCCCGGCCTCGCACTCTTCACGGCGCGCATTATATTTGCCCGCGCTCAGGTTGTGGCGCACCATGGTATTACAAATGATTAGTCGCACCGCCGGTGGAATAGGAACGAAGCGAAAATCAAGAGAACGGCAATCGAGAAAGAGCGCCGCGCTGGAACGTCCGTGGCAGGAAACAAACTGATCCATGATGCCGCAACGTGCGCCGACAAATTCATTTTCAGCTTGCTGGCAAAGGAGAGCGAGTTTGGTTGGTTCGACAGCGTGACCTGCGATATCGAGAAGAGCGTAGCCTACGGAGACTTCCACGGCGGCGGAAGAACTGAGGCCGGCGCCCAGCGGCACTTCGCCCAGAATGTAGATATCTGCGCCTTTCACGTGGTAACCGGCATGCTGCAGAGCCCAAGCGACGCCCAGGGGATAATCCGGCCAATTTCCCGTGCGGCGATGGGTTAGGTTGTCGAGATCCGCTTCGACCGATTCGTCGAAATTTTCCGAATAAAGCACGAGTTTGCGGTCATTCCTGGGGGCAATCGCTATCCAGCAGGAAAATCCTATGGCGGCGGGAAGAACGAAGCCGTCGTTGTAATCGGTGTGCTCGCCGATCAAGTTAACGCGGCCCGGGGCGCGATACAAGTTTGCGGTCGACTGAAAGCGATCCTGAAATTTCGCGAGCAGGTCACTCGGTGTTTCCCTAGACATTCTGATTCACTATAGGATACGAAATCGCTGGGAACATACGCGTACGAAAATATCGTCGGCCAGGGTGATATGCTTTCCTGCTACCAACGAAGCGATTTTAGCGATGACGGGGATCTCCATGCCGCGTTTTCTGTTCGTGTTTGCCGCAGTATTTTGCGTTATCAACGTAGCGTCGCAGTCCCAAGACCGGAACACGACTGCGCCGGGTCACTATCTGTTTGCCTGGGCCGGAGACGCGGCCCACAAGGGCAACGACTTTCTCGCAGTAATCGATGCCGACCCTTCATCGGTGTCGTATGGGCATCTCGTGACGACACTCGCCACCGATCAGCAAACCCTGCGCGTGCATCACACGGAGTACACCATGCCCGCCAGCGGGATGCTCTTTGCCAACGACCACGATGCGGGGCGCACTTTTATCTTTGACTTGCGCGATCCGCTGCATCCCAAAATTGTGACCTCGTTTACCGACATGGCTGGTTATATGCATCCGCACTCCTACTTGCGGCTACCCAACGGCCATGTCTTGGCTACCTTTCAGCACGCGCACCATGGTGCCAGCGAAGAACCGATGGGAACCACTGGCGGTCTGGTGGAGATTGACGATCACGGCCAAGTGATTCGCTCCGCCAGCAACGCGGATCCTGCATTTACAGGCGCTCTCTTGACGCCTTACAGCCTGGTGGTTCTGCCCGATCTGGACCGCATCGTGTCAACAAATTCTTCCATGCACTTGGAGGATATTTTCGCTGGGGTGACTTATCAGGTCTGGCGTCTGTCCGACCTCAAGCTGCTCAAAACGGCGTACTTCGATGTGGGAGAGAATCGCTACGCGCAGATCAGTCCGGAAGAGCCACGTCTTGCTCCGGATGGATCGATCTTTGTACAAACCCTGGGCTGCGGCCTGGAACGCATCACGGGGGTGAACACCGACGAGCCCAGGTCGCAATTGGTATATACCTTTCCCGGCAACTGGTGCGGAGTGCCCACGATCGTCGGACACTATCTGGTACAGAGCGCGGGAGCGACACACGGTTTGATTGTGCTCGACATCGCGAACCCGGCCAAGCCAGTGGAAGTCTCGCGACTGAAGCTGAGCGATACATACCAACCACACTGGACGGGGTGGGATGCAACGACGCAGCGAGTCGTGGTGACTTCCAGTATGACGCCGGGGCAGCCAGTGGAACGCCTTTACTTAATGAAACTCGACCCGGCGACGGGTGCTCTCACCCTGGACGAAACTTTTCGTGACACCGATGGAAAGATTGGCTTCAGCTTCGCCGACCGTGATTGGCCGCATGGGAGGGGATCGGGCCTGCCCCACGGAGTAGTCTTCTCGCGCTGAAGGCGAATATTCGATCTTATTGGCGATAGATCCCGGAACGTTATAGATATAAATGATTCATCGCAGGTGGAGACACGCCGGCGCTTCAACGGTTCATTCACAAGGAGAAACCATGGCAACACGTCCTCCGCTACCTCCGTTTAACCGCGAAACTGCGATTCAGAAGGTGCGTCTGGCGGAGGACGGTTGGAATTCCCGCGACCCGGAAAAAGTGGCGCTCGCTTACTCTCTTGATTCGCGTTGGAGAAACCGCTCGGAGTTTGTGAATGGAAGACAAGACATCATCGCTTTTCTCACGCGCAAGTGGACGAAAGAATTGGACTACCGTCTGATCAAAGAAGTTTGGGCCTTCACGGACAATCGCATCGCGGTGCGTTTTGCCTACGAGTGGCACGATGACTCGGGCACATGGTACCGGTCGTACGGCAACGAGAATTGGGAATTCAATGATGATGGCCTGATGCGGTTAAGATTCGCCAGCATCAATGATCTTCCCATCAAGCCATCGGATCGGAAGTATTTCTGGCCGCTCGGCCGCCGTCCCGATGATCATCCGGGATTGAGTGACCTTGGTCTTTGAGTATTACTTGATTCCTCCGCGGCTGCTAGCGCGCATACGATTTTGCGAAAACAATCGATTGGTTGCGGTTTGCCGACGGCCCGGAAGTATTATTTGGTGAAGGAGCAGGGAGCCGTGACCACGCGTCAATACACCTCTCGTCAAGACCAGGTCCACACTGACCAGGTTCACACTGACCAGGTTCACACTCAACTCGGCCGGGCCGCAGTCCAGATATTTGCCGCCAATGACCGCATCAACCAGGTTCTTATCGAACATCTTGACCCGAGCGCCTGGACGGCCAAACCACCGACAGCCAAACCGCCGGGCAGCGGGCGACCCATCGCGGCGATCTTCACGCACATGCACAATGTCCGCTGCAAGTGGATCAGGCTGACGGCTCCGCACTTGAAGGTTCCACCACAGCTCAAGCGCGCGCATTGCACGCCGCAGCAGGCGCGTGCGGGATTGGCCGCGAGCGCCGCAGGCTGCGCGGATATGCTTGCTGAAGCGCTGGGCGGTGGTGGGGGCCGCATCGAGACGTTTTGCAGAGACGGCTGGGCCCAGCCCTGGCCGGTTGGCCTGGAAATGCTGTGCTACATGCTTGCTCACGAGGCCCACCATCGCGGGCAGGTGTGTATGCTCGCGCATCAACTCGGATTTCCGTTGCCGATTGAAGTGACGTCCGGAATATGGAATTGGGAAAAGCTGTGGAAAGAGTGCGGGTCGACTGGTGGACCCGGCTGCGACTCTTAAGAAATCGCTCTAGACATGGTCCGATGAGCATGGTCGGAAGCAGGAAAACTTATTGATCGGGGTGCGACGAATTAATGAAACGAATCAAGCTCCCGACACACTATTCTTTATTGTGGGTAGTCTGGCGATATTAGAGTAGTCTGGCGAGAAGCGGTTCGTTGTGAGTTGCCCGCGAAGAGAAATTGCTGGCTCCTCTTCCCCGGGTGCTGTTCGCGGTTATCTCTGGGTGAGCCGGCGTGCCAGTGGATCTCATCCTCTGACGGCAGTGACGGGATTGCAAAATGCAAAGTGCCAATACTCCGTCCGCCAATTTCGCGGCCCACGCCTTATGTGACGGCGATCGCGAATACATGATCGGACAAAGCGCGATCATGTGTGCAATCAAACGCGACATGGCCCGGATCGCAAACTCTGCGAGCACCGTGCTCATCACCGGTGAAACCGGAACCGGCAAAGAACTGGCGGCTGAATTTATCCATGCCCGCAGTGCCCGCCGGACAAAACCATTCGTCTGCATTAACTGCGCCGCCATACCGGAGAGCCTACTCGAAAGCGAACTCTTCGGACATGCTAAAGGCGCCTTTACAGGCGCAGATCAGCATCGCGACGGCCTGCTGATTCCGGCAAACGGGGGCACCATTTTTCTGGATGAGATTGGCGACATGAGTCTGTGCGCCCAAGCCAAGATCCTGCGCGTCGTGGAAAACCGGGAAGTCTGCCGGGTGGGGAGTAACCGCGGAGTTCAACTCGACATCCGATTCGTTGCCGCTACGAACCAGGATCTCGAAGCGATGACCCAACAGGGCACATTCCGCAAGGACCTTTTTTTCCGGTTAAATGTTGTGCGGATCCATCTGCCGCCGCTGCGCGAACGGCTGGAAGATATTCCTTTCCTTTTGCGCCATTACTGCGGCGAACTGGGCAGCGAATCAAGTTCGTCCGACCCGGAGTTCTCCGAAGACTCACTGCGTTGCCTTAAATCATACGGTTGGCCGGGGAATATTCGCGAGCTGAGGAACTTCGTGGAGAATTTATATTTGAGAGATCTGCCGCAGAAAATAGGAATCGAGCATCTGCCGCGTCACATTCGCGGACTCATTGAAAGCAAGGCCGATCTACCGCAACCGGAGCGCGAAGCCCTGCTGGCGGCTTTATTTTCCGCCAAGTGGAACAAAAGCGAGGCGGCAAAGAAATTGCATTGGTCACGCATGACTCTTTATCGCAAGATCGCAAAACATCAAATCCCTGGCACGCCTCCGCATTAGTCAATCTAAGTTAGTCGACCAAACTAATCGATTTAAAACGACTAGAAAGCTGTAACCCGCTATGGGACACCTGTTACAACCTGCGTAACAGATCGTTCGGTTCCAGTCAAAGAAAATATCTTCGACAATTCACTGAACAATTGAAGGTTAGGATTTCCCTTTCGTTTGCGCTGTGTAACATCAGGATGTTACAGACCTTCCAGATGTAATTTGCTCGCCGGCACTCGAATGGTTCTCTTACCCTTGTCGCTTCAAGGGTTATTTCGATTTGCACAGATCTACTAACCCTCTGGCCCCCGGAATGCATTTGAGAACAATGCAGGCATTGTGATGACGCACGATTCTGTCCCGGGCGATCTCGATGAGGAGGCGGAAGGGCGGTACGCCAACCACTTTGACATTGGACACAACGCCTTCGAAGTGATTTTGCAGTTTGGCCAGTTCTACGAAGGAAATACCAAACCGGTGATACACACCAGAATTGTGACCAGTCCGGCCTATGCGCAGAGCCTGTTGCAGCTACTCAGCCGGAGTCTTGCGCAGTATGAAAGTACCTTCGGACCAATTTCAACCGGAAGGGTGAAACAGTAATCAGGCGGCTATCGGCGCCGACTATGAGATTCCCGACTGAGCGACAGAGGAGGAGTTATGGGTTCTTTTTCGCCAAGCTATCCTGGCGTTTACATTGAAGAGCTATCCAGCGGACAGCACACCATTACGGGGGTTGCGACCTCGATTGCCGCATTCATCGGCTGGGCGCCGCAGGGGCCGGTCAACGAAGCCGTCATGGTGGAAAGCTTCCCGGCGTACCAGGCCATCTTCGGGAGTTTCGTGCCGGGAGTGTATCTGGCGTACGCGGTGAATCAGTTCTTTCAGAACGGCGGACAACAGGCATACATTGTGCGGCTGGTATGGGACGGCACGCAACCGCCGGCAAACGGAATCCCGGCGGCCGCTGCCACGGCTCAGGCGACTGGAGTAGGATTCGCGACGGCGGAGATCATTGCCACCATCGGCTCGATCTCCGGCAGCGCTCAAGTCAGCGTGGGCACTAAGGTTCTGCAAAGCATAGCGGTCACGCCGGCAAATTTGCCGCCGCTTCCCATCGGCGCCTCGATACAGCTTGCCGCTACGGGCGCGTATTCGGATGGCAGTAGCGGCGCACTTACGGTGAATTGGACTTCGAATAATCCGGCAGTGCTTTCCGTGACTAGCTCTGGTGTGGCCACAGCAGCCAGCGCCGGGACAGCTACGGTCACTGCTACGTATAACTCCTCGAGCCTGGACATCGTGGGTAGCGTGACGGTGACGGTGACAGCCGCCTCGCTTGCGTCGATCACGGTCGCTCCCTCGGCTCCGTCGCTGGCAGTGGGCCAGTCCCAGCAGCTCACGGCGACCGGAAATTACACGGATGGTACCACGCAAAATCTCACAGCTATTGCAGCATGGGCTTCGGACGCCGCATCGGATGCCACTGTCGGCAGCATGGGTGTGCTCACGAGTACCGGGGCTCCCACAATCCCGGGTCAAGTTAACGCGGTTGCGTCTGGCGCCGCCCACATCACCGCCAAATGGCTAGGACAAACATCGAGTGCGATAGCAGTTACGGTGAACCCTAAGGTGCTCACTTCGATCACGATCACTCCGGCGAGTACGACTTTGCAGAACGGACAGACCGTAACCTTTTCCGCAATCCCTCTCTATTCCGATGGGATGTCGACGCCAGCGCTTACGGCTCCAGTCTGGGCCGCCAGCAATTCATCCGTGGCCACTAATGTTGGCAGCCTATTCACAGCGGCGAACATTGGTTCCACTACCATCACGGTGACCTCGGGGTCCATTTCAGCAAGCGCAACTCTTACAGTCACAGCGGCGACCCTTAACTCAGTTTCCGTAACCCCCTCAAATTTTTCGATCGCAAGCGGACAGCAACAGCAACTGACGGCGCTGGGCATTTACTCCGACGGCACGACGGCGGACGTAACGGAAAGCGCAACGTGGAGTGGAGCGGGCGTGGCGTTCAGCGCAACTCAGCCCGGTCTTGTGACGGGAGAGACCGTCTCCGTCACGTCGATCACGGCTACCTGGCAGGGGAAAAATGGCACCGCCAATGCCACGGTTACAGTTGCAGTGCCAACGTCAATCGCGGTCACGCCAGAGTCTCTATCCCTAGAATTGGGTCAAACCCAGCAGTTTGCGGCAACCGGAACCTACTCGGACGGGAGCACCCCGAGCGTGACGAACCTCGCCACCTGGACGTCCTCTGCGCCGGCAAACGTGACGGTAAACAGCACCGGCCTCGCCACCGCGGTCGCCGCTGGAGGCTCCCTCACCTTGTTTGCCACGAGTCCAGGGGCATGGGGCAACAGTATCCAGGTCAGCATCGCGATGCAGCCTCCGCCGAACAGCAACCGCTTCAGTCTGCTGGTACAGCAGATGAACTCGAAGGGCCAACTGCAGACTTTGCAAAGCTTCGCGAACTTGTCGGTTAATCCGACCGATCCACAGTACGTGGCGACAGTGATCGACAATGACTGCAACTACGTCACCTTCATCAATCCATCAACCAACGCGCCGGTAGCGCCGACGGCCGCACCTCGTCAACCTCAGCGCCGATTGCGTTGAGCGGTGGCGCAGATGGCGAGATCCTGATACCGGCCTCCGATCAAAATTTTGAAACAGCGCTCAATGAAACCGGATTTGGCGTCTCCTTGCTCGACAGCGTCGACATTTTCAACCTGCTGTGCGTGCCGGGCGAGACCGATGTGCCGACGATCACCGATCTACAGAGCTATTGCTATACCCACCGGGCGTTTCTGATTGTGGATGCGCCGCAGTTGGCGACGGTCTCGAACTTTCAAAACTCAGCGCTGAATGGACCTTACGGCACCAGCACGGCTGGAAACCTTGCGATCACCGGACCGTACACCAGTTCTTCCGCTTATTACTATCCGTGGATACTCGCGCCCGATCCGGCGTTCGGGAACCGTCCGGCGCTATTTCCGCCCTGCGGCTGCGTAGCTGGAATTTACGCTTCGACGGACGTGACCCGCGGTGTGTGGAAAGCGCCTGCGGGCATCAACGCCAGCTTTTCGCAAGTGCTCGGGCTGCAGGTTAATCTCACCGATCAGCAGAATGGACTGCTGAACCCGATGGCCGTGAACTGCTTGCGGCAGTTAACCTATGGTCAGGTGGTATGGGGATCGCGCACCATGGCCGGCGCGGACATCATGGGCTCGCAGTGGAAGTACGTTCCCATCCGGCGTTTGGCTCTGTTCCTCGAGTCCAGCCTGTACGACGGCACACAGTGGGTAGTGTTCGAGCCGAACGACGAAACTTTGTGGGGACAGATACGGCTCAGTGTGGGCACCTTCCTTCAGGGACTTTTCCTGCAGGGAGCCTTCGCCGGCACCACGCCGCAGCAGGCCTACTTCGTGAAATGCGATGCGGAGAACAATCCGGATTCCAGCGTTGCGCAGGGCATCGTGAACATTCTGGTTGGCTTCGCGCCGCTGTATCCGGCGGAATTCGTTCTGATCCAGATTCAGCAGATCGTTAACCAAAGCTAGCAGCCAAGAGCAGCGACAATCTCGATTCATAAAGGAGATAAGCGATGGCCATCTTTCCCGCAAATCCTACGCGGCTGGACCCCTACAAGAATTTCAAGTTCCGATTGAAGTGGGATAAACAGTACGTTGCAGGCATCAGCAAGATGAGCAGCCTGAAACGCACCACGGAGGTAGTGGAGCACCGTAGCGGGGGCGATCCATCCAGTTCCCACAAGTCGCCGGGCCGGCAGAAGTACGACGCCATCACCATGGAGCGCGGGCTCACTCAGGATACGAACTTCCATGACTGGGCCGGGCTGGTATGGAACTACGGCTCCGGACTGGGTTCGGAAGTATCGCTGGCGAACTTCCGCAAAGATATTTATCTCGAACTCTACAACGAGGCCGGTCAGTTGGTGATGGGCTACAAGATATATCGCTGCTGGGTCTCGGAGTATCAGGCGATGCCGGACCTCGATGCCAACGCGAACGCGATCGCAATCGAACATATCAAGCTGGAAAACGAGGGCTGGGAACGCGACACCGGCGCAACCGAGAAAGCCGAGCCCACGCTGAGTAATTTCGCGACCTAGAAAGCAGATTAAGAATGTGGATCAAAGATGCGAATCCTCCACAATTCCGATTTCCTGGCGCTGTGGGAGGCCGGTCGGTTGCTGCATCCGCTTGACCAGGGAATTCTAGCTGTCCAGGCTGCATTTCCGGAGCATGATGGCAGGGTTGCAGACTGGCCGATCGGGCGGCGCAATCGCGCTCTGGCCGAGCTGCGGTGCGCGGTATTCGGTGCCGCTCTGCGCGGCTGGATCGCGTGCCGGCAATGTTCCGAGCAGTTTGAGTTTGAAATCGACGGCCGTTCGCTGGCGGGCGGTACGGCGGCAGAACGCGTGTTGGTGCAGGGTCATGCTTTTCGATTGCCAACCAGCCGGGACTTGGCGGCGGTTGTGCATGAACCGGATGAGACCGTCGCCGCCCGGCGATTGCTTCAGCAGTGCGCAGAGGACGAACTGCCGGAGAGCGCATGGAACGAGAAGCAGATTGAAATCGTCGGTGAGAGCATGGCCGCGACCGACCCGCTGGCGGAGATCAGGCTTAGTTTCGATTGTCCCAGCTGCGGCGCGCATTTTGAGGAGAGCCTGGACTTGCCTTCATTCATATGGGAGGAGGTTGAGGCGCGTGGGAAACAGTTGCTGATGCAGGTGCACACGCTGGCTTCCACTTATGGATGGAGCCAAGCGGAGATTCTGTCGTTGAGCCCGGGGCGAAGGGATTTCTACATGGAAATGGTGCGCGCATGAGCGGATTTTTGCAGCGCATCGCCGCAGGCGCCGCTCGGCCGGAGCGAAACTTGCATCCGCAGGTGGGCGCGATGTTTGAAGCTGTGCGGCGGGAGGAGATCGCCGATAAATCTACGCCTCTGGAAGGGCTGACTTTGGCTAACGGCGCGGAGCTTGCCGCCAAAGAGAGCCTAACGGATCAGCGGCGCGGAGATCTCCCGGGCGGCAAGCCGCAGATTGAGCCGGCGCCATTGCAGGAGCCAAATGTTGAGCTGTTGATTCCGCAATACCAGCGGGAGGGCAGGGTTCCTGAGCGTGACCCGACGGACCATGTGCTGGTTGGGCGTGAGGCGAGACTCCGCGACCGGGAGAACAGGAAGAAAGTGGAGTCTTCTCGTGAGGATGCCACGCGGCCGCAGGTTCTGTCGGAGAAAAGTGCACCTAGCGAAGAAACGAAGCAAGAGGCGGCGGGAACGGAGAAGATTTCAGACACAGAGCCCTTGGTGCTTCAGCGGCTATTGGTGCGGGAGATGGCGCAGAAGGACGCAAGCGCTGGGAATGTCGGTGCTGCAGACCCAGAGCCGCGCGCNNGCAGCGGGTGGAAAGCGCAATGCAAGATATAGAGATTCACATCGGACGCATTGAAGTGATTGCCGTGCCTCCGCCCGCGCCGCGCGTGGCCGCCGCATCGCCGCGCAGGACGATGAGCCTGGATGATTATCTGAAGCAGCGGAACGGACGTGCGCGATGAGTAACGCACTTGCGATCTCAGGAGTGACCGCTGTCCTGCAGTACTACCTGTGGAACCTGTATGTGAGCGTGGCCGCGCAGTTCCCCTCGCATGTGAAGGTGTCATGCCTGGCGCCTGACCAGGTACAGAGCGAGTTGAACAGCGCGGGGAAGGCCGAGAACCAAGTGAATCTGTTTCTGCACCAGGTGACGCACAACGCGGCGTGGCGCAACGTGGAACTGCCGTCGATGAGCGCGGACGGCACGAGGCGGCTGCAAAGTCCGCCGCTGGCGCTGAACCTGCACTATCTCCTGACGGCATACGGATCTGAATCCTGGCAAGCCGAGGCGCTACTGGGCTATGCGCTGATGATGCTGCATGAGTCGCCCGTGCTGACGCGGAACGACATCACGAACGCACTGACGGCGCTCGATCCCCCGTTGCCGAAGACACCTCCTTTTCCCAACAACCCGCTTTCAACCTTCCTTGGTTCGATTGGGTTGGCCGATCAAATTGAAATGATCAAGATCACGCCTGAGACTTTGGGACGAGAAGAGATGGCATGGCTGTGGACCGCACTCAAAGCCGACTATCGGCCAACCTTCCCTTTTCAGGTATCCGTGGTGCTGCTGCAACCGGCGCTGGCGACCTCCTTCGCACTGCCGGTGCTGCAACGAGTCCTGGGCGCGCAACCGATGCAACCTGCGCAGATATTGCAGGTCGAGCCTCCCGGCAATCAAACCGCGGCGCAGCCCAGCGATACCGTAACTGTGACCGGAGAATTTCTGAGTGGCGCTTCGCAAGTGTCGCTGACCAATGCTCGCTACGGCGTCCAACTCACGCTGCCGGTAGCGACGGTGACAGCTACGGCGATAACCTTTGCGCTTCCAGCGGATACCACCACGTACCCAGCCGGTGTCTACGTTTTGGAAGTGCAGTTTCTGGACTCGACGGGGAACGTAGTGCAGTCGACCAACACCCTGCCGATGGCAGTGGCGCCGGTGCTGGCCTCGCAAACCGCCGTCACATCCACAAGTGGCAGTATCTTGACCGTGACGATCAGCGCCTTTTCGCCGCAAGCATGGGAGGGGCAGACCATATCGCTGGCCCTGAGTACCTACGGCGCGATGGTCCCGCCCGGCACACCCGTGATCAGCGTCTCGGCCCCCGCGCAGCCCTACACGGGCAACACGGGTACGCTTAGCTTCCAGTTCGACTCGGCCCTGCCTACGGGCGTGGGTCTGCTCGGCAGGTTGCAAGTCGATGGTGTCACCAGCCAGGTGCAGGTGACCACAAATCCATTTCCGCTTCCGCCGTCCTTCAGCGGCCCACTGGTGACGTTGCCGTGACCGCAACCTCCATGGCGTGGGCGGAGCAGAACCAGGCGAACTTGCTGGGGGAGTTTGCCATGCTGCGAAGCCGTCTGGGCGTTGCCCCTGGCGGTGAGACTGCGGCGATCCAGCCGAGCGAGCCAATGGAGTTGCCGTCGGCGATCGATGAAATCAGCAATGTGTTCAACCTGAGCACCTTCGAGCGTGAGTTGCTGCTGCTGTGCGCGGGCGTCGAGATGGAATCCGCATTGGCGGAGCGCTGCGCCGAATTAGTGGGCCGCCCACAGCGCGGCTGCGTAACTTTCGCACTGGCGATGGCTGTGCTCGCCGAACCGCACTGGAGCGCGCTTGCTCCGTCATCTCCCCTGCGCCGCTACCGGTTGATCGAGATGGAGGGCGGACACGGTTTAACCGCCGCGCCATTGCGCATCGACGAACGTATTCTCCACTACCTCGCAGGAGTGAACCGGATCGACCAGCGCCTGGCCGGCCTGCTGCATGCCAAACCCACACCCGAGTGGATGGCTGACGAGCATTGGCGTGTGGCGAAGGAAATGATCGCCTCCTTGGAAAGTGAGTTTGCGCAGGCGGCTGCGCTTCACCTCTGCGGCGACGATCCTTCAGGACAGGAGTCCATCGCCGCCTTGATTGCGCAGAGCGCCGGCCGTCATCTTTTTGTTCTGCGAATGGAAGACACGCCGACGAGCGGCGCCGAGATGGAACAATTTCTGGCGCTGTGGACCCGCGAAATGCATCTGCTGCCGGCATTTCTGCTGCTGCAATGGGAAAGCGAATCGCCAAATGCGGCGGCACGCCAGTTGGCAGAAAAACTCACCGGCCCGTTGCTGATCGCCAGCCGCGAAGCGCTGCATCTGCATCGAGTCGTGGAACAGTATGAGGTAAATAAAGCAGCACCCTCCGGGCAAAAGAAACTCTGGGAGATCGCGCTCGGGCCGTCGGCCGAGGCGCTGGGCGAAGTTGTCGACCAGGTTGCCGACCAGTTTCGCTTGAGCGCGGAGACTATTGTCGCGGTAGGCACATCCGTCGTGGGACGCGCGGAGAGTGATCACCAACGCGCCTCCGACAGGTTATGGAATGCCTGTCGGTCGGTGGCTCGCCCGCGGCTGGAGACTCTGGCAGAACGCATCGTGCCCGCCGCAGGCTGGGACGATCTCATTCTGCCCGAGTTGCAAAAAGGGATGCTGCAGCAACTGGCGGCGCAGGCGCGCTACCGCATGATGGTTTACGAGCGCTGGGGATTTGCGGCGCGCGGCCGCCGCGGTCTGGGATTGAGCGCGCTTTTCTCCGGTCCCAGCGGCACCGGCAAAACCCTGGCGGCAGAGGTTCTAGCGGCCGACCTGCGGCTGGATATGTACCGCATCGACCTGTCCGCCGTGGTGAGCAAATACATCGGCGAAACCGAGAAGAACCTGAGGCAGGTCTTCGACGCGGCCGAGACGGGCGGCGTCCTGCTGCTGTTCGACGAGGCGGACGCAATCTTTGGCAAGCGCGCCGAAGTGAAAGACAGTCACGACCGCTATGCCAACATCGAAGTCGGCTACCTTTTGCAGCGCATGGAGAGCTTCCAGGGCATCGCGATTCTCACCACCAATGTGAAATCTTCGCTGGATAATGCATTCCAGCGGCGGCTGCGCTTCACCGTCGATTTTCCTTTTCCTGACGCAGCCCAGCGCGAGGCCATCTGGGCGCGCGCGTTTCCGCCGCAGACACCCACCAAAGGACTGGAGCCGGTGCGGCTGGCGCGCCTGAACATGTGCGGCGGCAACATTCGCAACATCGCGCTGAACGCAGCCTTCTTCGCGGCGCAAGCCGGCGGTCCGGTGCGGATGACGCACATTCTGCAGGCCACACAGCTTGAGGCGGCCAAGGTGGAACGGCCAATCTCTCAGGTCGAAATCAGGGGGTGGGTGTGAGCGGCACATCGCGCGTAAGTCTTCACATTGATCGACTGGTGCTGCGCGGCATCGATGCCGCCGACGAAAAGGCGTTTGCCAATGGCTTGAAGACTGAACTGGCTCGCGTGCTCCGCGATCCCGCAATGCGCGTTGCGATGATGCGCAACCGTCGCACTCCGACGATGCGCCTCGGCAAGCTGCCGATGCAGCCAGGTCAGGCGGGCGCGCGCAAGCTCGCGAGCGGCGTGGCGCGCGCGATCGGGAGGGGGATGAAGATATGAGC
>PKVZ01000176.1 GCA_003131635.1 Acidobacteriaceae bacterium | reverse complement strand
TGTTTGCGCAGGCGAAGCGGGATGACGACCTGCCCCTTCGTCGTGAACCATACGGTTTCGGGTTTCTCAGTCATACTCATAGGTGATAGTATGACACAGTTTATTAAGTCCGTCAATATATTAAAAGTAAGATTGTTGTTTGACAGGAGGAGTCTCGCAGCAATACCGCAGCGCTCTTCGGGCTGGCCCAGCCAAACCGGCTCTCGGGGTGCCCGTTCAAGCTCCGCTTGGGCGGGGGCCTTTGATCTTTCACTTATCCACAATCTGGCTGCGACATCTGACCTTGCGCTCTGCCAAAAATCACTTCATCATGGTGGAAGCACTGAGGGTAAATACAGCCGGGAGAGAAACTGACCGAACTCGACCTAAGTCCTTTATCGGACGGATTTTGCCCCTAACTCCTTTACAAAACGTATTTTGCAGACACGTTTTTTCAAACCCCGCGCCCAGCAAGACTTTCAGCGCATGAGGGGGAGGGGGGGAGGGGGGTACAGGCCGGGCGCATTCCCAACAAAACAGACCGGGCGCATCCCGGGCACCGTAATCGATTTGCGAAGCTGAAGTTTTGAAACCGGGAACCGAGAACCGACTAACTCACGCTCGTCAGAAATTGGAAGTCGTCTTCGCAGGCCGAAAGGGAATCCAGAACGTAGCTTCCACCGCAACCGGAACGCCGTTTTTCGTGGCCGGTTGAAACTGCCATTTGGCGATCGCTTCCCTGGCGAATTGATCCAGGCGATCGTCAACGCTGCGCAGCACGCGCACCGTGCCTACCGTGCCATCGGCGAGGATCACGGCATGGAGAATGACAGTCCCGCTAACGTTCTGCCGCATCAACTCCAGCGGATAAGCGGGATCGACTTTGCTGGTCGCCACCGGCGATGACAGCTCGCCCGAGGATGATTCGCCCGAGGATGATTCGCCAGAAGAAGACGGAGCCGAATCCGCTTTCAGCGCGGCGAAGTGGATGATCCAACTGCCTCCCGCTGAGTTCAGATTCGGCATGTTGAGGCTGAGCGAATAGACTTTGCGCCCGCCAAAAACGGCGCGCTCCGCCTCCAAGATTTTGCTGTCGCCGTCTGGCTGCGCATCCCGCGAAACGCGCGGCGCGCGGACTCCAGCTAGCAGCCTTGGATTGACCGAGTTGCCGCTCGATGGCTTCGCTGCGGGATCGCCCGCGACGGGCGAAGTGGCATTCGCGGTCGCGCCAACGTACAGTCCCGAAGGCAGATTTCCGTTGCTCTTCTTGCCGGTTTCGCTGCCATTCTTATTGGAAGCGCCAGCGGACGCGCCCGGCGCGCCGGACGCTCCGCGATGACCTTCCGGAGTAGCCGCGAAACTCCCCCGCCGATTGCCTGCGACCACGGCGGGCGGCGCGCCCACCGCGGGATGCAAGCTAAGCGCGACCATCCCGCCAGAGCGCAAACCTCCAGACGCACCCACCGAAGGTGGCGGAGCGATCACCTGTGGAGAATGTCCGCGCAGAGCGGCGGAGCGTGCAGGCAGCGCGCGCTGTTCCTCCACCGAAAGCTGCGGAGCGGGAGCAATCACCGTGCTGTGCCCGATGTTCNNGCGATGCGTTGTCCACATCTGGTGGGGGCGCGATCACTGAGCGATCCATCTGCGGCGCGAGCCTTGAGATTTCCGACGCGGGCACGAGAGGCGCAGGTGCAATCGGCATCCGCGGTTTGTCCGACCATGCAACCGTGTTCGGCAAAGCAACCTCGTCCTGCAACCGAATGTTGGGAGGTGTGACGATAGTTTGCGCACGGTTGTCGGCTTCTGGCGGCACTGAAATAATGGGCTGAGCCGACAATTCGGGATCGGCCTTCTGGGCGCGAGCCAAAGTCGGGCGGCGAGTATCGAGCGGCGGCAGATATTCCGATGGGGAGTAATAGACCACGTCGGCATGCGTGAATGTAGGCCGAGGCGTGACTTGGGGCTGCAACGCGAGGAAACGAGATCCCGCCCAAATAAAGAGCAGCGCGAGAATGTGATACCCGGCAGACTCGACGAATCGCCGCCAGGGAAGTCCGCGCTCGACGAAGACATCTGGCCAGAAAGCCGCAGGAGAAGACTGGAGATGTAACTGAGCAGCATCGCCCGAGTGAAAAAGCTCGCGAAGATTCTGCACGAAGACGCGTAGCGCGGGCTCGGGCGCAATTACCAGACGCACTTCCGGGGACGGTGATTCGGTCTCTTCCAGCAGTGGGCCCGGACCTTCGCGCATCGTTCTATCTTAGATGCAACCGGGGTTCGACGAACAGCGGTAGGAATAGCCGGAAGGACACGAGACAGGCAGAAGCTAGTTGGCGTCCGAGAAGAGACAAAAAGAATCTCGAATCTGCCGGTCGTCAGCTTGATGGAAGAGCGTGGAATTGTTGGAGAGTGTGGAGTTTCTTCCAACTGCGGAATGTGATTTTTCTCGGTACTCGGTACTCGCTACTGGCCAGCGCGAGCGGGGGAGATGACCAAACGGCCAGGCACTTTCTTCTTGCCGTCGTTTTTCTCCTGCGCATAGACGAGATCAAGTCCGCCCTCGGCATTCGATGAAGCATCGGCCAGGGCCGCAGCCAGTGCGCGGAAGGAGCGGCTGATCTCCTGGCCATCCTGCAGAACCACGGGTATGCCATGATCGATGGCGGGGGAGACAGCCTGAAACGCGTTGGGAATTTTCCACAGGACTTTGCAGCGCGTGGAATGTTCGACGTCTTCGTCGGTAAAGCCGGGAATCTTCTTGTAACGATTCAAAACCATGCGCAGCCGGTTGCGGCCCGCACCCTCTTCCAAGAACGCATGAATGCGGCCCGCGCTCCACAGCGACACCACGTCAGTCTGAGCGACCATGAGCACGGCATTCGACAGGTCGGAGAGCAGGCGTGTGGTGGAATCGAGCCGGCTCGAGGCATCGACCACGACGTAGCGATAGTGATTCGCCAACAGGTCGAAGAGACGGGCCAATTCGGCTGGGGTGGGCAGGGATGGATAAGGCTGCTGCGGTCCGGCAAGAAGATGCAATCCGTCCTTGCAGGTAGTCATCAGGCCATCGAGCAAAGACGCATCGAGGCGGTGCAAATTCTCCAGCGCATCGGGCACTCCAAAGCTGGGGCGAAGATTGAGATGAAGTTGAGCGTGCCCGACGGGCGCAAAATCCACCAGCACGACATTGCCGTGGGATTGTTGCAGAGCGACTGCGGTATTGACCGCTGCCGTCGTGGCCCCGGCGCCTCCTTTGGCGCTCAGGAATGTGAAGATGCGGGCTTTGCCCACTCCTCCGCGGGTGCGGGTGCGGTTGGAGCTGAAACGGGTGAGGGCCTCGAGAAGCGCTTCCGAGCCCGTGCTGTCATCCAGGTATTCTCCGGCTCCGGCGCGCATGCTCGCCACAATTGTGGTGGGTTGCTGCATGGTGCCGTTGGCGAAGATCGCGAGTTGCAAGGTGTTGGCCTGGACGAGTTCGATGGCCCGGATGGCGGGTTGAGGATTCTCGACAGAAATATCGATGACGACGACTTCGACGCGCAAATCCTGGATCTGGCGCAGGATGGAGTCAGTGGGCCCGGCGGGAAAGCCGACATTGCTGAACACGGTGCGGGCCAGACGCGTATCCTCTACCCGCCGCTGCAGTTCCGATAAGTGTTCGCGGTTTTCGGTCAGGAGGGCTACGGCGATCCCATGCATAGCGCGGTTCTCGCTGATTTCTCTTGGTGTTTGCATGTTAGAAAGAGAAAGTACTCCTCGCCAGATGACCTAGGTAACCGGCTGGAAGCACAGTCTCGCACATCTTTCGGACAGACGGAAGAGCAGCGATCCGCAATGCAGAGGAACAAAGCGACAGGCGCACAGCAGAACTACTCCCCCAACCTAATTCGCACGATTGACAGGCATTCTAAGCCAAGCTGAAGAGATTGAAAAGGTCTGAGAGGTAATAAATTAAAAAAAGTATACGGTTGGCAGGTCCACTCCGGGATTCAAGGCACTCCTAGTTCGCCTTTGAGACTGGAAAGCCGGGTTAGTGGACCGCGGCTGGCGGGATGCCCGGCACTGGCGCGATGGTCCGCTCAGTTTCGCCTGCACTGTGCAGGGCTGAAATCCGGCGAAAATCGGCGGAGCTGTCCTCAACTTCCGGAAGATATTCGTAGCCCTTCAAGCAAACTGCCACTCCGATCTTAGTCTCGGACGGCTTGGTTTCGTCCCCGGCAGCCAGGTTCCAACCCTTATCGGCAGCCTGCACGATTCTCAGAACAAGGCCACGGCACCGAACGCGCATGTTTTCGCCGAGAGTGATCTCCGAAGGCATCCTTAGTGTGAGTTCGACTTCCGCATTTTCACTCAGGGGCATATCGGTGAACAGAAACGCTCCGCGGGAGCTGAGATCCTGGGTGAATCCAAGTCCCTCCGCGGCGGTGGAAAGATCGCGCAAGGAGACCGGCAGGTTAAAGGCAAAGCGCTGCCCGATTCGACGTTCAACACCAACCGACGGGGTAGTCATGGTCGTGTCCCTTTCTTAGGGAATCGCCGGGGGGAAAGCAACTGCCACTGTAACGCAGTCTGACCGGTCTGGGAAGACAAAAATTCGATGCGCAAAACTTGTCCAAGGCTGCCGTACCCTACTCGAACCGCAACTATTTCATGCGGCTCGCTTAAGCACAGCCTGTTGCCCAGCGGAAAACCCGGGTGGTGCGGATGTTCAATAGCATTCAAGTTATATTGATCTAGAAGGCGATTACCGTCATCCAAAGAGGCCAACGTGTCTGAATCAAGAACACCAATCGAGGCTAACCCCGCGGCGAACCGGGGCGAAGCGGTTCCTGCACGGGGATCGCGTTGGCAGGTGGCGGGGCGGGCGCTGCGGCATCGCAACTTTCAGCTCTTCTTCAGTGGACAACTGATTTCGTTGATCGGCACGTGGATGCAGAGCGTGGCGCAGTCGTGGCTGGTTTACCGGCTGACCGGTTCGGCTCTGCTGCTGGGTTCGGTGGGATTCGCCAGCCAGATCCCGGTGTTTCTGTTTGCGCCGTTGGGCGGGATGACGGCTGACCGGGTCAACCGCCGCCACATTGTGATCTCCACGCAAGTGGCAGCCATGCTGCTGGCGTCCGTTCTGGCGGCACTGACACTGTCCCACAAAGTTCAGGTCTGGCACGTGTTTGTGCTGGCGAGTTTGCTGGGCGTGGTGAATGCCTTCGATATTCCGGGACGGCAATCCTTTCTTGTGGATATGGTGGGCAAGGAAGACTTGATGAACGCGATCGCGCTCAATTCTTCCATGTTCAACGGCGCGCGCGTGGTGGGTCCGGCGGTGGCAGGAATTCTGGTGGCCAGGATTGGCGAAGGCTGGTGCTTCTTCGCCAATGCGGTGAGCTATATCGCCGTAATTATTGGTTTGTTGTTGATGAAAGTTCATAGCCCAGCACGGGCCTTAATGGCATCTCCGCTGGAGCACATCATGGAGGGATTCCGCTTCGTCAACCGCACCGCGCCGATCCGGGCGTTGCTGATGCTGTTGGGTCTGGTGAGTCTGGTGGGGATGCCCTACGTGGTATTGATGCCAATTTTCGCCGACAAGATTTTGCACGGTGGTGCGCGGGGATTGGGCATCCTGATGGGCGCGACCGGCGTTGGAGCTTTGTTGGGCGCGCTCACGCTGGCTTTCCGCGAAGGCGTGAAAGGGCTGGGGCGCTGGGTGGCGATGTGCTGCGCGGGTTTTGGAGCGAGTCTGGTTGTGTTTTCGATCTCACACAGTTTCTGGATTTCTGTGATTTTGCTGTTGCCCGTGGGTTACACGATGATGTTGCAGATGGCTTGTTCAAACACGTTGATTCAGGTGATGGTGCCGGACGCGCTGCGGGGGCGGGTGATGGCCGTCTATTCCATGATGTTCATGGGCANNAGCCCCATGCGTCAGCTTGGGGCTTGTGCGGGCCTCGAGATAGCCCCAAGCTTACGCATGGGGCTCCCCAACGGGTGATCGGCGGCGTTTTTCCGCAGCCTGGGACGCATGGCGGCTCAGTCGACGCGGAGCCGCGGGTAGCAGATCTGCCACACTGGAAGGAATGGCGGCGAGAGGGGCTTGGTCACCCCTAAAACATTCCTTATTCCGCGCGATGTGGATCGCGTCGGTGGCGTCCAACATCGGCACCTGGATGCAAAACGTTGCGCAGGCTTGGCTCGTTTATCGCTTGACGGGATCGTCGCTCCTTCTCGGCGTCGTGGGCTTTGCGGGGCAGATTCCCGTATTCCTGCTTGCTCCAATCGGAGGGTTGGCCGCAGATCGTTGGAATCGCCATCGCATCGTCATCGGCACTCAGATCGTGTCGATGATCCTTGCTTGCTTCCTTGCAATCCTTACTCTTCTCCATATCGTCGCCGTCTGGGAGATTGTCGTGCTCGCAGCGTTGCTCGGCGCCGTAAATGCATTCGACATTCCGGCCAGACAATCGTTTCTGATCGATATGGTCGGTCGCGAAGATTTAATGAATGCGATCGCCTTGAATTCCTCCATGTTCAATGGCGCGCGCGTGATCGGCCCGGCCATCGCGGGCATCCTCGTCGCTTCGATTGGTGAGGGCTGGTGCTTTTTCGCCAATGGGGTGAGTTTTATCGCCGTAATCATCGGCCTGCTGATGATCAAAGTGGCGCCGCATGAGCGCGCGGGACACGGCTCGATGGTCGAGCACATTGCGGAAGGATTCGCCTTTGTGCGGCGAACAAGACCGGTGCGCTCACTGCTTCTGTTGGTGGGAATCATCAGTCTGGTTGGTATGCCGTATCTGGTGCTGATGCCGATTTTTGCCGACCAGATTCTGCATGGCGGTGCCAGAGCCTTGGGACTCCTGATGGGCGCGACGGGATTCGGAGCAGTGATGGGAGCTTTGACGCTCGCGGCGCGCACAGGCGTAAAAGGGCTCGCGCGCATCGCCGGAATTTCCGCCGCAGGTTTTGGCGTGTTCCTGATTATTTTTGGCGCATCGAAGTTTTTCTGGTTCTCGCTGATCGCTCTCGTGCCTGTGGGCTTTTGGATGATGCTGCAGATGGGGTGTTCGAATACACTCATCCAGGCCATGGTGCCGGACCGGCTGCGCGGCCGCGTGATGTCGCTTTATTCCATGATGTTCATGGGCATGGCTCCGATTGGAGCTTTGTTTGGCGGCGCTCTCGCCGACCGCCTGGGCGTTCAGGTCACCGTGGCCATCGGCGGTTTAGCGTCAGTGGCGGGTGCGGCCTGGTTTTGGTTTCAATTGCCGAAGATTCGCGTGGAAGCGCGGCGCTTGATCGTAGCTCAGGCCGCAGCCGGCGGCGAGCCGGCGGAGATGAGCGCGCAAGCAGTGGAAGACTAGATTTTGATCCACGTTGAGTTGGTCTGCATAAACGAGTTTGCGATCATCCTCGTAAATCGCCGCTCGCACCCCGGCTATCCAAAATTTTCATCGCCAGCATTCATAGAATCCCGTCCGCCCAGCTTCACGTATATTTCTTGAACAACGGCGGAGGATCGTGATATATCCGCATGTTATCTCACCGCGTTATTCGTCCCGCACATCGATTTACCGTTTCGATGGGCGAGTGAGCCACAGACGATCGTTCAATTGGAGGAACAAGATGATTTCCCTTCGGAAGTTCATGGCGTTCATTCTTTTCATGGCGTTTCTTACCGGAATGATTTTCGCTCAAGGCGGAGCCACAGGCGCCATCGCTGGCGGAGTGCAAGACGCGTCGGGAGCGGTTATCGCGAATGCCAGGGTCAGCGTGAAGAACGAAGCCACCGGCGAAGTGCTGCGCCAGATGAACACCGACACATCCGGGTTGTTCACCGCCTCTCTGTTGCCTGTAGGGACCTACTCCGTGGAAGTGACGGCGGCGGGATTTCCGATCACCACATTTCCCGGCGTGGTGGTGCGCATCACGGAAACCACACGCATGACTGCGGTGCTTAAAGTGAATACGGTCAAGGAAGTGGTGGAAGTGCAGTCGCAGGTGGAGCAAGTGAATACCACGGACGCCACCACGGGACAGTCATTGGGAGCACAGACCATTACCGACCTTCCGCTGGCAACGCGAAACTTCCAACAGTTGTTGACTCTCTCCGCGGGCGCTTCTTCCGATTTGAACGGCGCTGCGCAACTCGGTCGCGGGCAGGTTTATATGCACGTAAATGGTGGCAGAGAGGATAACAATAACTACCTAATCGACGGAATCACCGTAGCCGACTATGCCTTTGGCGAATTGACCTACACGCCGTTGCCCAGTCCGGACGCGATTCAGGAATTCAAAGTCAGCACCAGCCTCTACGACGCCACCCAGGGACGCAACGGCGGTGGCAATATTAACGCGACGCTCAAGAGCGGAACCAACCACTTCCACGGTGACTTGTGGGAGTACTTCCGCAATACGGCGCTGGATGCGAACGATTATTTCCTTGGCAAGGTCGTTGTCAAGCAGAACATCTTCGGTGGCGACGTAGGCGGACCGATCGGCCGCGAGGCCAAGCTGGGTTACTTCTATTTCAACCTTCAGGGCACACGCCAGCGCAGCGGCGATTCGCCGGGGACGTACATCAACATTCCGGCGAACCCCGGTATCCCGTACGTTCCACTGGTGGACCGCCAGTCAGCTAGTTCGATGGCAACTGACTGCGGAGTGCCCAGCATCGATCCGGTAGCGTTCAATTTGCTGAACGCAAAGAGCAATCAGTTCGGCGCCGGAGCCGGAGGATATCTTTATCCTCTGCTTACGAATGTTCCCTCGAACACACCTTGTCTCACTCCCGAGCCTTTCCTCATCACCGATCCCGGAAAATTCAGTGATAACCAGTTCACGGCAAACTGGGATCGAGAATTCCGCGGCGGGAAAGACCGTTTGTCCGAGCGATTTTTCTGGTCAAACTCCGACACCTTCGAACCGTTCGGAGCTGATTCTTATGGAATCCAGACCGGAGGCCAGCCAGGTACAAACAACCTCAACTTCCCACTCGACATTCCGCTACACAGCCGCTTCGGCAGCATTACTGAAACTCACGTATTCAACAACAGCCTGATCAATGACTTCCGGTTCGGCGTCAACATCATCAGTGACAAGCTGAATAATCAGCCCCCCGTGACCAATGCGCAGGTCGGTATTAACCTGCCTACCGCCACCGGAGTGAACGGACAAGCGGGCGATCCTAACATCTACCGGTTGCAGTTTGACACTTTCGCCTTTGGAGCATATCCCACACAGTTGCAGTCAGCTCTTTCTAACAACTACACCTGGGTCGACACGGTGAGCTGGACCCACGGTCCGCACCAACTGCGCTTTGGCGGGGAGATCGACCGCGTGGCTATGCGCCGCAGTCTGCCCATAGCAGATAATGGTTTGATATTTTTTGTTTCAGGCGCGACCGGACCGTATACAGATTTCCAGAGTTTCCTGGTGGGTTCCCCGCTTTTGGGTGAGGGCGGCGGGGGGCTCGGCAACCACGACTACCGCATTCCCGGCTTTGCCTGGTTTGGCCAGGATGACTATCGCGTTAGCAAGACCCTTACGCTTAACCTTGGTTTCCGAAATGAGTTTCTCGGTGCGCCCTACGACACGCTTTGCCACACCGGCAACACCGATCCCACGCTGGCGATTACCACCGGACAGCCTTATGTCTATCCCAAGTGCATCAGCAAGTTCGGCCTCTCCGGTATTACGGGGACGCTGAATCCTGCGGGCCTTAATAACGAATACGCTACCGTCTCGGAGCCGCGCATTGGCTTCGCTTATGACGTGGCAGGACGTCACACAACCTCGATTCGGGGCGGCTATGGCATCTATAGCGTTCGCGAAGATCTGGGAGCCGTGGATAATCTCGCCATTGTGCCGCCGACTTATCCGTTTCTGGTGGGATTCTTTCCCGGGCCGGACAGTTTGGCCAACTTGTTTGCATCGAGCGCCGCGTTCCCCAATGGCGTTCCCGCGTTGGGCGCCAATCCTACCCAGACCTATGTACCCACGGCCGCAATTCTGCAGAGCGTCAGCCCTACTTGTAAGCTAGGGAACGGTTCTACCGGAATTGGCACGGCCTGTGGAGGGCCTTTCAGCGGCAATGTGAATGGATTGATTCAACTCGCGGTGCCGTTGCATTGGGTGGTGGGGACCACGCAGCAGTGGAACTTTACGATTCAGCACGAATTGGGGCACGACTGGTTTGCGGAGCTCGGTTATGTCGGCACCAAAGGCAGTCGGTTGCGCTCGACATACGACCCTGATCAAGGAAACATTGCCACAGCGCAGAATCCAATCGTCATTCCAGGACAGGGCTGCGCTAATCTGCAAGCCCAAAACCCACCAGTGTCGTGCACCGTCGTCGATACCACCGTGGAGAATGCTTCTCTACGCGCACCTTATATCGGCATTGCTCCCGGTGATTTCGAAGATTTTGCTCCCAACTCCGATTCACACTACAGCGCGCTGCAAGCCACGTTGGCGCACCACATGAGCAAAGGGCTCTATTTCCAGAGCGCATACACCTGGTCCAAGTCAATTGACGATGTTTCCACCGCTTCGGTGGCGTTCCTTACGCGGGTCAACGATCAGAATGACGCGAGAGCCTCGCGCGGGCTCTCCGACTTCGACCGGCGGCAGCGCTTCGTAACCAGCGCCGTCTATCAACTGCCCTTCTTCGCCCACGCCATCGGTTTAACCAAGGCGACGCTTGGCGGCTGGGAAGCAAGCGGCGTAATAGTCTTGCAATCCGGAGCGCCGTTCACGGTTTATGATCCTGCGGGAGGCACGGCGTACGCCCTTGCCAGCACGCCCTCGTCGACCGCCACGTTTGCTGGGGGCTACAGCTGCGGCAACGCTCCCAGCCAGGGGAGTCCCGAATCGAGGATAAGCAATTGGGTCAATCCGGCGGCCTATACGCCCGATCCGCTGGCGCCGACTCTTTCCAACGGAATGCCAAGCGATGCGACGGTGTACGGCAACACGCCGCGAAACTGTATTATTGGGCCGCCGCAGAAAAACGTAGATTTTACGCTGGACAAAACGTTCAAGCTGGGGGAAAGGCAGAACCTGCGATTCCGGACAGACTTCTTCAACTTGTTCAACCATCCGTCATTCGCGATTCCGGCGTTGGCGTCGGTCTCGTCCGCCGGTGGTTCTGCGCCGATTAGTTCAACCATTGGCACGCCACGGCTGATTCAGTTCTCGCTGAAGTATTCATTCTAGATTCGGGACGAATTACTTATAAGCGTCCGGCGGCAATCCGGTAATGCGGATGCCGCCGTGGCCTTTGTGGCGGATGTTCAGGCCGATGAGCAGCGCGGTGATCTGCTCGAGGATGCGGGCGTTTTCCAATTTTCCGCCATCGATGGCGCGCACGCCGGAGATTTTCGCGGCAAGAGCGCGCGCGAGTTGACCCGCGCTAGGATCATCGCTGCACACGATGACGTCGCAATCAATCGCGTCGTCGCCGTTGAGAAGTTCAGCGGACAAATTGTGGAACGCCGCCACCACGCTCACTCCCTTCGGAACAAGTTCAGCAGCTTGCTGCGACGCGGAGCCTTGCCAGACGCCGAGCGTGCGTGAGGCGCGCCCGCCAACTCCTGCAGCTAGGGCGACCGTTGCATCGATAAGAGTGCTGCCGGCGCGAATCGCGGGTTTGAGTTGCTTGAGCAGCGCGGCCTGGCCCTCGAAGGGGACGGTGAGCACGAGAATATCTGCGGCGGCGCAGGCGGCGCTATTTTCCATGCCAGAGACGCGGGCGCTGTCACCGGCATTTTTTCTAATCTTCTCGGCTGCCTCTTGAGCGCGCTGAACGTCGCGCGATCCAATGATGACTTTTTCTCCCGCACGCGCCCAACGCAGCGCGAGACCCATGCCTGCGGGTCCGGTTCCACCCACGATGGCGATGGGACGCGAATCAGGCAAATTCCGACTCCAGCATTTCTTCCGTAGTGAACTCCTCCAACGGCAGCTTGATGTTGATGCGCGTGTATGTCGTATTGCGTTCGGCGGGGATGCGGCCCGCTTCCAGAATCAGCGACTGGAAGTCTTCCGGGCTGGTGTACTGGCCGGCCGTGGCTCCGGCTTCGCGCGAAATGTTTTCTTCCATCAGCGTGCCGCCGTAGTCGTTGGCGCCGGCGTGCAGGCAGAGTTGCGAAAGACGCCGATTTAACTTCACCCATGAAACCTGAATGTTGTTAATGGAGCCAGCGAGCAACAGGCGCGCCAGGGCGTGCACTTTCAAATGTTCCGCGAGCGTTGGACCGCTGCGAGCCAGGCCTTGATGAAACAGCAGCGTGTTCTGGTGAACAAAGCCAAGCGGAACGAATTCGGTGAAGCCTCCGGTCTCATCTTGAATTTTGCGCAAGAGATGCATCTGGCGAACCCAGTGCTCTGCCGTTTCAGTGTGACCGTACATCATGGTTGAAGTAGAACGGATGCCGAGGCGGTGCGCGGTGCGGATAACTTCCGTCCATTGCGCAGTGGAGAGCTTGTTGGCCGAAAGAATGTGTCGGATCTCATCGTCGAGAATTTCAGCGGCCGTGCCGGGCAGCGTGTCGAGGCCATTGTCGCGGAGCATGGAGAGGTAATCCGCCAGCTTCATGCCGGTGAGTTCGACGCCGTAAACAATTTCCATCGGTGAGAAAGCGTGGATGTGCATCGCGGGTACGGCGGTCTTAACCGCGCGCAGGATGTCGCGATAATAAAACGGAGGCAGGCCGTGCGGCAGTCCACCTTGTATGCAGACTTCTTTGGCTCCCAGTTGCCATGCTTCGACAGCCTTCTGCGCGACTTGATCGGGC
>PKVZ01000160.1 GCA_003131635.1 Acidobacteriaceae bacterium | reverse complement strand
GATTTCGACGCAGTCGTTCTGCAGGGATGTGTACTCAATCATTACTACAGCGTCCGCGCCCGGCGGTACGGGGGCGCCGGTCATAATGGAAAACGTCTCCGTGGGATTGAGAGTGGGGACTCTCCCGGGGGGTGGGCCGGCTTTGATCTCTCCTATCACGGTCAACTTTGCCGGAAGCTGGGCCAGATCGGCTGCGCGAACGGCATAGCCATCGCGCGTGGATCGGGGGAAGGGAGGGATGTCGCGGTCGGCGGTGACGGGCTCGGCGAGAATTCGACTAGCGGCGTGCAGCAGGTCCAGAGTTTCGTGGGAACCGGGGGATAGGCGGGATGCGTGGTCTTCGACGACGCGGCGTGCGGCTTCGAAGGTTAGGAGGGATTGGGTTGGCGGTGCGGGCATGTGGAGATGATAGTGGAAAGATCCCCACTTCTCGCGAAAAGCGCGAGAAATGGAGCACCCGGCAAGGTCGGTTTGACCTACGGAAAGAATCGCAAAAATCTTGGGAGCACCACGTCTGCGACAAAATTGTATATCTCCCACAGTCCTTTGCTGTCTTCGCAGATCGTCAGCGCGTCGGGATGCCGCGCGTCTCCCTGCCCGAAATTTACCTTAAAGCTGATGCTTGGATTGAGTTGCAGTTTTGCCTTGTCGGCGAGAGGAACGCTCACTACGTGGAGATCATCGAAAGCCTCGACGCGAAAATCAAGCGGATTACGCTTAGAGACCGCGCCGCCACGGGATTGAAGGCCAAGAACGTCTCCCTGCGTGATGTTTCGGAAACGTAGCTACGACTTCACTTCCATTGGCAGGAACTCGCCGATGCTTGTCGAGGTTGCAGACAGCGTTCAATCGCCAGAGAGGATGCGCCTTGTAGGAGTTCCCTCAAAGGACACCTTAAGCGATTTGATTTCGTCGATTGCCTTTGCAGGAACTCCAGCGACCTGCCTGTCGAGTCTCTCGATGTCTCTCTTCGTGGAAGGCGGATGATCGAAGATCGGAAATTGAGTGGTTTGCGGAGGGTTTTGGCCCGACAATCCCGACAGACTCCAGACCAATTGATCAAGACTGGAACGCATGTTGTAGAAGGCGTCACCAACGGCAAGACAAGCGTCGTCGGGCACATCAAGAAGCTTGCACTCGAAACAATGCCTCTTTTGTTGAAGATCGTCATATCGCCTCACAGCGTAAGCCTTAGGTCCGGTGAACTCTTTCAACAAAACGTCCAGAGCGTTCAAATGCATCTTCGCCCGACTAAGTTTCAAGTAGGGGTCGGCCAGCCCCGGACGCCTTACAATGGGGGCTAACACGCTTGGCGGGATAGTTAACGACCCTCGGCTTCATCCCTCAAGTGTGCTACGTGATGTCAAGGGATAATTACCGCCATAATTTATTGAAAATAAGTTATTTACTAGAATAAGGCATCTATTCGATTGCATATATAGCGTATATTAAGTAGAATCACCCTACTAGAGGAAATTCGGCCCTATGGCGCAGAGCGGCGAAGTTTCGGCGGTCCAGATTCGTTCGAGCGAGCGACTGGAAGTGATTGAAACCTACCAAAAACTTCGAGCGGCGGAAGCCAAGCTCGTGGGGCCAGACGGCAAAGCAGAGAGTTTGCCCAACAATCTTTATTCGTTCCTGCTGCGGTTGCTAGCCGATCTCCGGGCGGGGCAGTCGGTCACTCTCCTGCAAAGCAGGCATGAGTTCACAACTATCGAGGCCAGCAAGGTTCTTGGAATGTCGAGGCAATTTCTGGTTCGATTGCTGGAGAAAGGCGAACTCCCTTTCCACAAGGTGGGCACACACCGTCGAATTTACGCACGCGATGTGCTGGCGTATAAGGCGAAACGCGATCTGTCGCGGCGGAAGAGTTTAGATGATCTGGCAAGGGCAGAGTACGCAGACGGCCTTTACAGTCAGATACCGGACGACTTTAACGCGGGACCATAATGCGAAACCCTAACGCGAGACCATAACGCGAAACCATGAGCGACGTGGCCGTATTGGATGCGTGTGTGCTGGTTCCCATGCCTCTGTGCGACACGCTACTCCGGCTTGCAGAAGAACCTGTCATGTACAGGCCTGTTTGGAGCGAACGAATTCTTCTCGAGATGGGCAATGCGCTGGAGAAAAAGTTAAGGCGGACAGCATTTCAGCGCGAAAGGCGTGTGCTGGCGATGCGAGGCGCTTTTCCCGAAGCAGAGGTGAGTTTTCCTGAGGATCTCGCGAAGGCCGTTACATGTATTCCGGATTTGAATGATCGCCACGTGGTGGCCGCCGCTATCTTCGGCTCGGCAGACCTAATCGTGACGCTTAATAAGAAACATTTTCCCGCAAACTGCATTGAACAGTACGGTCTTGTCTGTCAAACGCCCGATGAGTTTTTGGTGCAGCAATTCTACCTGGCTCCTGAACTGGTGCTGGAAAAACTGGACTTGCAGGCCGCAACGCTGGGTCAGGAACGTTCGTTCATCGTCCAACAATTGCGAAAGATGGTTCCATCGTTTGCTGGTTTGGTGGAAAAGGGAGTTGCCGGCGAATGACAAAGAAATGGCGCGGCTTGCTTCCGCTATCTAACCAATTCCTGACCTAACACCGTGGGATTGCTGGCGTAGGAGAGGCCGGTTTCGAGATTGACCACGCGGTCGCGCACTAGTTGGGCGATTTCGCCGTCGAAGGTTTGCATGCCCTCGGTGGCGCTGCCTTTCATGGCGTCGAGCAAGGTTTTGCCTTCGCGCTCGCCTTTCTCGATGCACTCCCGGGTGCGGGGATTCGATTTGAGGATTTCGGCGACGGGGATGCGGCCGCTGCGGTCGGTTTTGGGCAGCAGACGCTGGCACAGGATGTAGCGAAATGTTTTGGAAAAGCGCTCGCGTACCTTTTGTTGTTCGTCGGGTAAGAAGGAGCTGACGATTCGTTCCACCGTCTTGGGCGCGTCCATGGTATTGAGGCTGGAGAGAACAAGATGGCCGGTTTCTGCGGCCTCGAGAACAATTTCGATGGTTTCGCGGTCGCGCATTTCTCCCACCAGAATCACCTTTGGGGCCTGGCGGAGGGCGGAACGCAGGGCGTGAGCAAAGCTTGCTGTGTCGCTGTGAAGTTCACGCTGGTGGATGGTGGAGCATTTGTGGTTGTGCAGGAATTCGATAGGATCTTCAATGGTGATGATGTGGTAATTCTTCTCGCGATTGATGCAATCGAGGAGCGCGGCGAGAGTGGATGACTTGCCCGATCCGGTGGGCCCGGCGACGAGCACAATGCCATCGCGCAGCTTGGCGACATCGGCCAGGTGGGCGGGTAGGCCGAGCGAGGCCAAATCCGGAATCAAGGTGGAGATGACGCGCATTACCACGGCGCAACTGCCACGCTGGATGAAGATATTGACGCGGAAGCGGGCGACGCCGGGCAAGCCGTACGAGATGTCGCAGGAGCCATGCTCACGCAAGGTCGCGACGGCTTGCTTGTTGTCGCCAATCAGATCGGCGGCAATGTGGCGAGTGTCATCCGCGGTGAGGTTGGAAAGTCCGGGCACCTGTACGGGAATGAGTTGGCCGTAGACCTGGACCTGGGGCGGACGCCCGGGTGAAAAAATCAAGTCGCTGATTTTTTCCGCGGCACGCAGCATGGCCGCGAGCAAGGCTGGAGTAGCGACCTTGCCGCTGCCGGAATATCCTTCGAGAGAAACCGAGATTGCTGCGATGCCAGGAGCCGCCATTCCATCCTCAGAACTGAATTAAGTTTAGGGAAATGCACGCACCACAGAATGGAGAATGGCCAACCGAGGTTGACCGGATGTCTCTACTTTACCGCGCTGGGGGACGGAGCGTAGGGCCAGTAAGTACATAGCCCTTGGTAATGTGAAAACCGCAGAGGAAAGAAACAGGGCGGCTGGTTGAGCCGCCCTTGGCGTATGGCGAGGCGCGTCGGCAAAGCGGATCGATCAGAAAATGATCTAATTTGATTTCTTCGGCTTCTTGGTGCCGTAGTTGGTTTCAACTTTGGCGCCGATGGTAGCCAGCATCTGTTTGGCTACGTCGGCGTAGGGGCCGGTGGGTTGTAGTTCAAGATACTTGTTGAAGGCCTCGGCGGTTCCGGGCGGCGCAATGGTTTTGTCGCCCTGCAAAGTCGCCTTGCCGATGAGATTCACGCCTTTCTGATAGTAGGCGTCGGCTCGAGTGGGATCGGCTGCGATGCATTTATCGAAGGCGGCGATGGCGTCATCGCCTTTTCCGGCGTTGGTGAGAACCGCTCCCTCGTTGTAGTAGTACTGGGCGGCGTGGGTGGGATCGGCGGTAGCGGCCTGCTGGTAGGTTTTTACCGCGTCGTCAACCTTGCCGTCCTTACTGTAGGCTTCCGCAAGGTTATTGTAGTAGGCCGCGAGGGTCTGCATAGCATTTGGATCTTTGTCATTCGTAGCAGCCTGCTTCAGTTGCACTGCTTTCTGGTAGGCCTCAACTGCCGAATTGAGACGTTTTTTCTTCTCCTCGGGATCGGTCTGCTTGGCGACCGACAAGCGATAGGCGTCGCCCAGTTTGAACCAGACCAGATCACGTGTGGGGTCGATCTCATTGGCGGCATTGAGTTGGGCGACTGCAGTTTCGAAGTCTCCAGCATCGGAAGCCGTTTTCGCCGCTGCGAGCTTTTCGTTGAGCGCCTTGACCGTGCTGGCTTCTTTTGCGTGCTTGGCTTGCGCTTCCTGCTGAGCTTTGATCTGTTCGGGAGTCAAGCCCTGTCCCTTGGCGGCCTCTTCGGCCTGCTTTTTCATGTCGAAGTCGAGGGTGGTTTCGTCGAGAGTGACCTGAACCTTGTTAAAACTGAAAAGCTTCTTATCGGCTTTGGCGTCGTCAGCGTTCTTGTAGAGAGCGACACTATAGGCGCCCGGCCCAACACCCAGGGAGAAATACTCGCCCTTCTTGTTCGTCTTGATAATGTATTTCTGGCCGTTATCCTGGTTGACCCAAAGAACTACTGCGTCGGCGATGGGATTACCTTGGGCGTCTTTGCAAACGCCTTTGACCGAGCCTGAGGCACCCTGCGCGAAAACCGGGGGCGCACACAGTCCCAGCATTAAGAGAACAAGGGCAAACACTGCGAAGTGCTTCTTCATCGTGGCCTCCCGGCCTAGCAAGTTTTTAAATATCGATTTCCGATTGTGGACGAAAAAACGACTGCGTTGGAACGCTGTGTTTTTCCTTCAACAATCAAAAATCAGCAGTCGCTTAAACTTTCTCCGCCGTGGCATAGGGAATCGGGTCGTTCACTCCCGCATCCGCGAACGCCCGCAAGCGCAATACACAGCTATCGCATTGCCCGCAGGCTTGATCCTCATGGCTATAGCATGACCAAGTTAAATCCAAGGGAGCGTTCAGTTCAAGGCCAAGCCGCACAATTTCCGCTTTGCGCATGGCAATGAGAGGAGTGACAATCGCGATGTTGCCCTCTTTCGTCCCGGTCCGGATGACCCGGTTGAAGGCCTCATAGTACGCGGGGCGGCAGTCGGGATAGCCGGAGCTGTCCGGTTCGACGGCGCCGATATAGATTTTCGTGGCCCCGAGCACCTCCGCCCAACTGACCGCGACCGACAAAAAATGCGCGTTGCGAAAGGGCACGTAGGTGACCGGAATATTATGATCCGCCGGGGACGCGGTGGGGACGGCAATGTTTTCGTCGGTGAGGGCGGAGCCCCCGATGGCGCGGAGAGCGTCGTTGCGTACCAGGAGCTTGTTTTGGATGTTGAGGCGACGGCAAATTGCCAGGAAGGATTCCCGCTCGCGCTGTTCGGTGCGCTGCCCGTAACTCACGTGCAATGCGGCGGCATCGTGATCGCGGCTAGCCAGCGCGGCGCATACGCAGGAATCCATGCCTCCGCTCAGGAGCACGATTGCCCGCGACTTTGTGGAGCGAGTCATCGCCAAATCAATAATCCTTCAAACTCCCTTTAACGCCGGGTCCCAGATAAATTTGTGCAACTGAAGTCCAAGGCGGGCTGGAGCTTCATCCGCCAACATCCACTCGGCCAATTCCCGGGGATCGAGCAGGCAGTGCGAACTGTCGCGCGTGCCGGTCGCATCCTTACGAAACGCGGGCGAGAATAGGATGGCGTTCACGCACTCGGCCAGATGGTGTTGGCGCACGAACTCGCGGGCGAATTCGTAATCGGTGCGGTCGCTGATTACGAACTTTACTTCGTCGTGGGCGGTGAGCGCCGCCAGATTTTCGTGGAGAAAAGTATGGGGCGCGCCGGAGTGCGGACACTTCACGTCCACGATCTTGATTACTGCCGCGGGAACCCGCGCCAATGGACGCTCGCCGCTGGTTTCGATCAGAACTCGATATTCATGTTGCAGCAGTTTCTCCATCAGCGGCAATAGTTCCCGCTCCTGCAGCATAGGCTCGCCGCCGGTGATCTCCACCAAGCCGCCGTTTGGGCTGAGGCGCTTGACTGCGTCCAACACTTCTTCCGCACTGATTTTCCGGCCGCCGTGAAACGTATACTCACTATCGCACCAGGAGCAGCGCAGATTGCACCCTGTAAGCCGTACGAACACGCACGGCAGCCCGGCGTGGGTCGACTCGCCCTGCAGCGATTTGTAGATTTCAGTAATCTGCATGGGAAACAGTGGGCAACTGCTTATTCGCTGTACTTTGCCGTGGTGGTGTCGGTCTCAAATACCGTTACATCTTTCACTCTTACTCGGCCATTGGTTATGCTCTTCAGCCGCGTGTTCGATTCGTCATAAAAATATTTGGCCAGATTTTCCGCCGAGGGGTTGATTACCGTAAACGGCTCAATCTCGTTGATCATCTGGTGATCGA